>JBFXJV010000213.1:0-6308 GCA_050174515.1 Methylocystis sp. | reverse complement strand
CCGCGCCATCGTCAGCGCGGAGAACGGGATGGGGTTCGAGAGCTTCAACCGCCGGCTCGATCGCCTTGCGCAGAAGCTTGACGCCGTCCTCGAACAATCGTCTGCGGCGCGGTTCGACGAAATCGGCGGACGCATCGACGCGCTCGGCGAGACGCTGACGCGGCGCATCGATCGCGGCGCCGCGAATCTCGCGCCTCTTGAAGGATTGATCGCATCGCTTGCGAAGAAGATCGATTCCGCCCTGGACGGCGGCGGTCGCGCCTCGGCCTTCGAGGAGATCGGCCGCAGGTTCGATCTTCTCGACTCCCGCATTGCCGAAAACGCGCCGGCGAAGTCGCTTGCGCGCATCGAAGCGATGATCGCCGAATCAGACCGCGACGGGCGGTTCGCCGAACTCACGCAGCGCGTCGATCAACTTCGCCAGACCATCGCCGAGCGGATGGAAAGCGCCGCCGGCGCCGTTGCGCCTCTCGCCGCGATCGAGGATTTGCTGCGCAGCCTGGACAGGAAAATCGACTCAGCGTTCGCTTCCGATGCGCGCCGATTCGATCTGCAGGCGGTCGAACGAGAGCTCGCGCAGCTTTCGTTCAAGATTGATCGCTTCGACGATCCGTTCTTCGCGCCCAGGATGAGCGGGCAAGTTCCTGCGCTCGACGAAATCACCGAGCGTCTGGACCAAATGCAGGCCGCGTTCGCGCAACGGATCGAAGATGGCGTGCGCGCCGAGAAACGGGAGAGTGAGCTTGCGGCGCTCATCGACTCCCTCGCCGCGCGCTTGAGTGAGCCGACTGGGCCGGACGCCGGCGCCGAAGCTCTCAAATCGCTTGAGACCAGGATCGGAGCCCTGTCGCAGCGGCTCGAACGGATCGATGCAGGCGGCGCAAGCGGCCAGCGCATGGATGAGACGCTGACCGCGGTCCATCAAACTCTCGAACACATCGTCAATCGCCTCGATAAGCTCGTCGATGCACCGGGCGAGACGCGCGGCGTCGCCGCAAGAGCCGCGCCGCTCCCCGCCGAGAGGCCAGGCGACGACATTATTGGCGAGCGTGACGGCCACGGCGCGGAAGGTCAGGAATTCTCGCCGGCCGATCCGTTGGCGTTCCTGCTTCCGGCAGAGACGGGCGCAGCCGCCCGGCGCGAGCCTTTCCCTGCTCCGCTGGGATCTGGGTCGGATCAGGCCGGGCGTCGCGCCTCGGTTCAGTCCGAGTTCATCGCCGCCGCGCGCCGCGCCGCGCAACAGAACCCGGCGGACGCCGAGCCGGGGGAGGCGGGGCGCGTCGCTCAAGCGGTTGAGGACCAGGAAAAAGCTCAAGGCGCGGTGGTCAGGCTCAGCTCGGCCCTTCAGGACCGCAAGCGGCCGCTTCTCCTGGGTCTAGCAGCGGTCATGCTGGCGGTCGGCGCCTACCAGGTCGCGCGCATGGGCGGGCAGGACGGGCTGACGTTCGGGCCGTCGCCGAGGCGGCAGGAGGCGAAGGCTCCCGCCAAGGCCACTCTGCCGGCGGCGTCGCCAGAAAAGGCGCTCGTCCAGAACAGCGCCCCGCCGCCGTCGCTGGCCGCGCGCGCGCCCACGCCTGCGCCCACTTTCGGCCCCGGGTCCGCCGCCGTCGCGACCCAGCCTAACGTTGATCCGACGCCCACCGGAACGATCGAGAGCCCGTCGCCATCGTCTGGCGACGCTCTGGCGGCGATCAAGCGCCTTGCCGAAGAAGGCCAGCCGGCGGCTCAATATGATCTCGGCGCGCGCCTCGCGGAAGGCCGCGGGGCCCCGCGCGACGCCAAGGCCGCCGCGCAATGGTTTGAGAAAGCCGCGCAGGCCGGGCTGGCGCCGGCGCAATTTCGGCTTGGCTCCCTGTATGAAAAGGGAGTCGGCGTCGAACGCGATTATGCGCGCGCCAGACGCTGGTACGAACGCGCCGCCGAAGCCGGAAATGCGCGCGCCATGCATAATTACGCGGTGCTGCTCGCCGAGGGCGGCGACGGCAAGCCGGATTACGCCGCAGCGGCGGAGTGGTTCCGGCGAGCGGCGGACCATGGCGTCCGCGACAGCCAATTCAATCTCGCCATCCTTTATGCGCGCGGCCTCGGCGTCAGCCGCGATCTGCAGCAATCCTACGCCTGGTTCGCCGCCGCCGCCGAGCAGGGCGACGAAGACGCGGCGAGAAAACGCGATGAGATCGGCGCTCGTCTCGACTCAAAGGAGCTCGCCGCAGCCAAGGCGCTCGCCGCTGCGTTCCGCGCGAAGCCGCCGGCGCCGGAGGCCAATGACGCGCCGGCGCTGAGGCCGGGCGGCGGCGAAGGCGCAAGAGAGCCGGCGCCTGAGCGGGCGCCGGTCAAGCCCACGACCAGGTCCCCCTCCGGCAAGCCGCGGGTCTCGTAATCCGCAAGCCGGGATCCGGGCTATTAACGGTTCGTGTACGGGATCGCTCCTATTGTCCGATCGAGCCAGCCTGCCGGCGCCGCGCGCGCGGAGTGCGGCTCGTCCGTCATGGGAGAGTATGATGCGCAGAACTATTGCGACGCTTGCAGCAGCCTTGGCTCTTGGCGCCGCAGCGCTGACGCCGGTCGCGCCGGCGCACGCCGATTCCGCCGGCCCCGCCATTGCGGCGGGCATTGGCGGCTTCGCGCTCGGGGCGATCGCCGGCGGGGCGCTCGCCAATTCCGCGCCGCCCGTCGTCTATGCGCCGCCGCCGCCCGTCTATGTCGCGCCGCCGCCCGTCTGCTGGGTTGAGCGCCGTCCGGTCTTCGACGAATTTGGCGTTGTGGTCGGCTCCCAGCCGCGGCGAATCTGTCAGTGACGCTGCGCCGCACGATTGATGCGGCCCATGAAAAAGCCGCCTCTTTCGGCTAGGTTTCGCGGAATGACGCCGAATCATCTTTTCGCGGCGCTGGCCGCCCTCGTGCTCACCGTCGCGCCGGCGCGCGCCGAATGGGCCGGTTGCCTTTCCAGCCTGCGCTCGGCCGCGGCCGGCGCCGGCGTCCGGCAACAGACGATCGCTGCCGCGACCGATGGGCTGACGCCCAACGACGCCGTCAGCTTCATGGGCAAGCAGCCGGAATTCACGACGCCGATCTGGGACTATATGGCCGGTCTGGTCGACGAGGATCGCGTCGCCGAGGGGCGCGCGATGCTGCGCCAGCATGCGCGTGCGTTGCACGCCGCTGAAAGCCGCTATGGCGTCGACGCGCCGACCATCGTCGCCGTCTGGGGCGTCGAATCCGATTTCGGCAAGAGCTTCGGCAAACGTCCTGTCGTGCAGAGCCTCGCGACGCTCGCCTGCGAGGCGCCGCGCCGCAACGACTATTGGCGCAAGGAATTCATCGCCGCGCTCAAAATCCTCGACCATGGCGACATTGCGCCGGAGGAATTCTACGGCTCCTGGGCGGGCGCCTTCGGCCATACGCAGTTCATGCCGTCGACCTTTCTCGGCATGGCCGTCGATCTCGACGGCGACGGCAGGCGCAATATCGCGAGCTCTGCCGCCGACTCGCTCGGCTCGACGGCGAATTATCTGCGCCGGAGCGGCTGGCGCTCGGGCATGCCCTGGGGCTTCGAGGTGCGCCTGCCGCAGGGCTATTCCGGACCGTCCGGACGCAAAGGCCGCCGATCGATGAGCTTCTGGCAAGCCCGCGGCGTGAGGCGGCTCGACGGCTCCGGGCTGGGCGAAGGGTCGGCGGCGCTGCTGCTGCCGGCCGGTCGCAACGGACCGGCGTTTCTCGTGACCAAGAATTTCGATGCGGTTTACGCCTATAACGCCGCCGAATCCTACGCTCTGGCGATCTGCGTTCTGTCTGACATGCTGCGCGGCCGGCCGGGCATCCAGACGCCGTGGCCGACCGACGATCCCGGCCTGTCGCGCGCCGAACGCCGGGAATTGCAGGCGCTCTTGACCCGCAACGGCTATGACGTCGGCGACGCCGATGGGGTGATCGGCACGAAAACCAAAGAAGCGATCGCCGATTACCAGTCGCGCGCCGGCCTGCAGCGCAACGGCCGCGCCAGCCTAAAGGTTCTCAATTCCCTGCGCGGACGATAGGTCCGGCGGCGTCTCGACCTCGAAATCCGGCTCGACGTTAAATTCGTTGACCAGCTTGAGGTCGTCGGCGATCCAGGCCTTGGTCAGCTCCCAGACGACGGCAAGCACGACCGGCCCCGCGAACAGGCCCGCGATTCCATGGGCGAGAACGCCGCCGATCACGCCGACGAATATCACCGGGATCGGCGTCGTTAGCCCATGTGCGAAGATGAAGGGCTTCAGCACATTATCCATGTAGTTGACGCTGAGCATACAGACTGTCAGCGCCAGCGCGGGACCTGACGTAAGGGTCGTCCAGGCCCAGAAAATGACCGGCGCGACGACGAGCAGCGGTCCGATCTGGATGATGCCGAGCACCAGGATGGCGATCGTCAGCAGGCTCGCGCCTGGCACGTTGGCGAGATACATGCCGGCGCCGCCGACCACCGCCTGCATCAGCGACAGGCCCATGACGCCGCGCGACACGGCGTTGATCGTGGCGCCGGCGAGATCGACGAATTTCTCGCCGCTCGACGGATCGATCCGCCGCGACAGCGCCCGCGCCCCCGCGAGCATTTGCGGCGCGGCGGCGAGAATGAAACCCATCAGCAGGACGGAGACCAGGAATTTGAGCGTGCCCGCGCCGGCGCTCTTCGCCATGTCGAGGAGGAATTCTCCGGCCGGCTTCAACTGCGGGAGGATTTGCGTAAAGGCGCTGCGCAGATTGGTCGAAGCGAGCAGCCAGAAGGAATAGAGCTGCTCGCCGACGAAAGGCCATTCCTTGATCGACGCCGGCGGCCGCGGGAGGGCGATATTGCCGGTTTCAACTCCCGCCATCACCGTCTTGATCGGGTCGATCGCCCCGACCGCCATCCAGGTGACCGGTCCGATGATCAGCACGAGGCCGGCGACCGTCATCAAGACGGCGGCGGCCGTCGGCCGGCCGCCCAATAATTCGGCGAGCACCCGGAAAATTGGGTAGAGCGCCACGGCGAGCACGACGCTCCAAAGGATGATCGCCGCGAACGGCAGGACGATGATGAAGGTCCAGTAGATCAGGATGCCGATCGCCACGAGGCGGATGGCCAGTTCGATGACCAGCGCGTTGAAGCGGCGGTCGGACCCATTGCCGCCGTTGAGCAGATCGATCACCGGCGTTCTTTCGTCATTCGGCGACATTGCGTTGCGTTAGAGTGAAGATTTGGCGGGATTCTGACAAGAGAGCTTTGCGCCGTCGCCGGGCGAACTAATAATCGCCGCTGCCGACTAAAGGATGAATGCCGCCAAGCCGCTTGGAATCGGAACTCTGCCGAGCGCGCTTGCCAGTTTTGGCTCCCCGTTCGGACTTTGAAGCGGAAACGGTTTTGCCGCTGCTCTTTGACGATGCGGCGTTTGTCGACGATGCGGCGTATGTGGGCGGCGCAGCGATTGCGCAGACGAGAATTACAGCAAGCAGGCAACGCATGCGATCACTCCCCGAAAGGGCTTGCGCCAAGCTGGCGACCGACATTTGCATAATTCGCTCCCATTATGAAGCGAGACCGGCGCAGCCGGTCGCATCGCATCTTCCACGGGCGAAGTTATTCGCCTCGCTGCGGGGGCGCTTTTTGCTTGATGGCGCGCATCCCGAACGGTAAGTGGACGCGCCCGTCGGGCGGCGAAGGCGAGTTGCTCCCGCAATTCACCGCAAGGCGCCCCGCCCGCCATTCACCATGGCGGGCGCTATGTTAACCTGTCGCCGACGTCCGAAGGGAGAGCAATGACCAAACTCGCTGCTACGCCAACGCAAACGCGCGTCGAGAGGGTCATCGACAAGACCGATCCGAGATGGGCGCGCCTGCGGGAGATCATTGAAACTCAATCGCTTAAGCGGGGCGACTTCATTCTGTCCTCCGGACGCAGCAGCAAATATCTCTTCCAGCTTCGCCAAACCACGATGATGCCGGAAGGGGCGACGCTCATCGGCGACATCATCGTCGATTACATGAACAGGGTCGGGCTTAACTGCGTCGGCGGATTGGAGATGGGCGCTGTTCCGGTGGTATGCGCGGCTTCGGTCATGAGTTTCGTGAAAGGCGCGCCAAAACATGCGTTCTTCGTGCGCAAGGCGGCCAAGGAACATGGCGCGCGCGAGCGTATAGACGGGTATGTACAGGATGCCGCGGAAGTTTTGATCGTCGACGACGTGGCGACGTCGGGCGGCTCCATCCTAAAAGCGATCGACGGCCTGAAAGAAGAAAACATCCACTGCCCCATATCGAAGGCGTTGGTCATCGTGGATCGGCAAGAGGG
>JBFXJV010000212.1:0-6335 GCA_050174515.1 Methylocystis sp. | reverse complement strand
CGGCGGCGCTCGGGCTCGCGACGCTCGCCCCCGTGCTCGCGACCTCGCTGACGACGGCCGACAAGCGAAGCGCGCGGCGCGCCGGAGTCGCCGCCCTGTTCTGGACCGTCGTCATCGCTCTCCTGGCGGCGGCGGCGATCGCCGCCTCGGCGCTCTCGCTCGCCCGCGCGACCACGGGACAGCCGCCGGAACGCCTGCCGCACTCGGTCTATCAGGCGAGCGCGCGCGGCCTGATCAGCATTTGCGGCTATTCCGTGCGGGGGCCTTCCGAGGCGCAGCGCGCCTGCGCCGCGAGAGGATACGCCCCAGGCGTGCCGCTCGCCGCATCCGACATCCGGCCGATCGACGGGGACTTTCTGCTCGGCTACCTGCCCCAGCTGGCGGAGCTCGGCGCGGCGTCAACCGGGCTTCTCGCCTCGGCGCTGGTGGCGCTTGGGCTCGCGCTCGCCACGGCGAGCCTGCAGGCCTGCGCGACCGCCTTCGGCCATGACGCGCTGTACCGGCTGCGCGGCGAAATCGACCTGACGAGCCGGCGGCTCGCCGTCAATCGCATCACGCTGGTGATCGTCTCGACGCTCGCTTACGTCGCCGCCGTGGTCGGCGTCTTCACGCCCGGCGCGCTGGTCGCGGCGGCGCTCGCGGTGTCCGCCGCCTGTCTCGCGCCTTCGCTTGCGCTCGCCTTCTGGTCTCGTGCAGGCGATCGCGAAGCGCTCGTCGCGCTCTGCGGCGGCGCGGTCGGCCTCTTCGGGGCCTTGGCCATCGCCGAGACGCCCAACCGCGTCGAAATCTACGCGCTATGCGCGCTGGTCGGCGTAACGCTCGGCGCCGCGTTCGGACTGCTGTCAGGACTTGCGTCAAATAGCGAGAAGCCGGCGGCGCGCGCCTTCATCACCCGCATGCTGCAGGGCGACGCACAGATGCTGCAGCCCGATAAAGGCGCCTAGAGCAGGTTCCGAAAAAGTTGACAGACTTTTTCGAAGAGAACCTGCTCCAACATTCTGATTTTGAGCGATTCCTTCCCGATCACATGATTCCATGTGATCGGGAAGCGCTCTAGCGCGCGCTGTGTTCAGGCGGACTCGCCTGAACGCAGATAACGCGATCGATTCTCATAATTTAGAGCGCGCTTTGCGCGAAAAACCGGGTATCGCTTTTTCGTGAGCCGCGCTCTGGCGCTCATGGCTTCGTGCCGAAGAAATTCTCGCCTGGCGTGATCTTGCCGAGGACGATCGGCCTGTCCTCGCCGCAGGCGAAGTCGCGGGCATGCCTGTCGGCGATTTCGCGCGCCAGTTCATTGGCGTTAGGATTGGCGAGCGCGTCGACATAGCCGACGTGGCAGACGGCGCCCGGCGGGAGGCGCGTGACGACCAATGCGCGGCCTCGTATTTCACCGGTCTCCATATCGACGGCGCGTTTCACGTTCCAGCGCATGATCGCGGCGAATGGCTTGCCATTGGCGAGCCGCCATTCGACGACGCCCTTATAGAAGTCGTTGAAAGGCGCAAGCGTCTGTTCCGCCGCCGGTTCGTCCTTGGCCTTGGATCCGAAGCTTACATACATTCGCTGGTCGCCCGCCCCAAGCCACATGGGCACGCCCGCATAGCCCTTGCAGCGCCACTCGCCATAGTCCTCGACCGCCTTTCCGGGCCGATGCTTGCAGTCGCGGCGGACGTCGAGCTTGGCGTAAGCGGAGGAGATGTCCTGCGCCGCGGCGGGCGCGAAGCCGCTCGCGAAGACAAGCAGCGAACAAGATTTGGCGATGCGTTTCATCAGGGCTCTCGAGAAACTGCGCGGATGCGGCCCGGCGTCGATCGGCGCGATCGTGAACCTTCCAAACCGGGCGCGCTTTGCGCGCGCGCACGCGGCCTCAGCCTATGAATGAGACTTTCGAGGAACGAGATGCACGACGCGCGCGAGCCGCCTCTCGGTGAGAAAGGCCAAACTGAAGAGCTGAACGAAATTTTCCGCCTCGATCAACTCGAGGCCGATAGATTTCGGGGTCAGAACCTTTCGCGTGCCAAAGATCATGTCCCAGATCGAAAGGACGATTCCATAATTGCTGTCATGCTCGCTGCGCAGCGTCGAGTGATGAGCGCGGTGCAAGGACGGCGTGATGATGAAATAGGACAGAATCCTCTCGCCGGGAATCTTGATGTTGGCGTGGTGAAACAGCACGAAGAACATCCGCGCAACCTCGCATGACACAACGATATGCGCCGGCGCGCCGATGAGGACGGCGCAGAAGCATTTCACGATAACTTCCAGCAGCTGATCGAACACATGGAACCGCAGCCCGGTCGTAACGTGAAAGCTCTTATCGCTGTGATGGATCTTGTGAAACAGCCAGAGCGCTTCCCATTTGTGGCCGAGATAATGCCACGCATATACGGCGAAATCGAACAACACGAAGCTTGCGATCCATTTCGAGGGCCCGTCAGGCAAGCTCGACAGCAATCCGTAGCTCGAATAATTCGCGGCGACGACGAGCAGGCTGGAAACGGACAAAAGATTCATGATGACGTTGTTGATCAGGAACGCCGAGGTATTGGTGGAGAATGACGCCTTCAATCCCGCGCCCGCGAATTTCTTGTAGGGACGGAATTTCTCGACGACGAGGAGGATCGAGAAAAGACCGAAGACGGCGATAAGCAACAGGTTCTCGATATGTGACGCACCGCTCATCGCCAACCTCGCTGGTTTGGAATGGGCCGTTTAAGGGCGCGCGGCGAACGCGGGCCCGACTGAAGAGATGCGCGCTTTTACCGTCTTGAAGACCGTCAAAGTTCGCCAACCTGCCCTCGTTTTTGGACGACGCGGAAGATGCCGCCCCGATCGCCCTTGTCGGTCGCCCGAAAAAGCCTAGCTCGTCCGAGGGAGCCCACCACATTTTGAGCAAGGGCGTCGGATGCTGGGACTTAACGTCAATCTCCAAGGCTTGAGCCGGCCGCGGCCGCCAGCGGTCGGCGGCGTCGCCAGAACGGTGATTTCCCGGCAACGGGATGATGCTTTCAACTTCGTCGCCCGCGATTTTTTCGCCAACTACGCGCATTGGTGTCCGCAAGTCGTGGAGCTGGAGCCAAGCGAAAGCGCGCCAGCGCGCGTCGGCATGACCGCCCGTCAAGTCACGATGGAACGGGGCATTCGCAGCGAGAGCACATTTGAAATCGTGGCCGTCGAACGCCCGCGCCTTCTCGCGCTTGAAGGAGTCTCCGAACCCTTCTCATCCTCTTATGAATTTGAGTGCGATGCGGATGGAACGATGCTGATTTTCACGTTCGAACTGCGCGAGATCGAATTTTCAATGCGGCCCTTCGCGAAATTGATTCGCGCCGCACTCCAGGACGGCGCAGAGCAGATCGTCGAAAATATCCGGGCGCTTCTCGAAACCGGCGCGCCTTCAGCTACAGTTGCGGGCGCGTCAGAATAAAATTGAGGTCAGAGCGATGTTCTATGTTCAGAAAGATGGTGGGATCATCCCGACGATTCTGACGCAGATTCTCGATTCATGCGTCAATGGCGTCACGCTCGCGGACCCGGATCAACCCGACGCGCCGATTGTCTACGCGAACAAGGCTTTCGAAAGCATGACCGGCTACGGCCAGGAGGAGATCATCGGCCGCAATTGCCGCTTTTTGCAGGGCGACGACCGCGACCAGGAAGGGCTTGCGCCGCTACGAGAGGCCTTACGCAAGCATGAACACATCGAAGTGACCCTGCGCAACTATCGGAAAAACGGCGAGTTGTTCTTCAACAAGCTCAATATCACGCCGCTATTCGATAGCCGCGGCGCGGTGATCTACTATCTCGGCGTCCAATATGACGTGACCGAGCTTGTCCGCGCGGAAGCGGAAATCAACAAGCTGGGGGAGCGGCTGAAGGCGCTGGAGAAGGCGTAAGCCCCCTATCCATCTCCCCCATTTCTGCTATAAGGCCCCCGCACGCCCCGGCTCGCCGGGGCGGCTCCGTTTTCGCGCGACCCCGCTGGACGACATCCCGGCCCTGGCCGCAGCGCGCGGATCACCCTCAAAAACAAGGACAACCGATGTCGATTACGGCGGAGCGCAAGCAGGCGCTCATCAAGGAATATTCCACCAAGGCGAACGACACCGGCTCGCCCGAAGTGCAGGTCGCGATCCTCACCGAGCGGATATCCAATCTGACCGAACACTTCAAGACACATGCGAAGGACAATCATTCGCGTCGCGGCCTTTTGAAGCTCGTCTCCCAGCGCCGGCAGCTCCTCGACTATGTCAAGGTGCGCGACGAGCCGCGCTACAAAAGCCTAATCGAGCGGCTCGGCATCCGCCGCTAAGACGAGAGGATCGCGAGCCTTCGGGCTCGCGCATTGGACCGCGGGCCTTAGGCCCGCTTCTGAGGGCTGCGAGCCTGAAGGGCTCACGGTCCATATACGCCAAAGCCGTCATGGCAGGATCGCCGGACGCTGCGCCGCCTGTTTTCTTCCTCGCAGCTTCTCGCCGTCTTGCCCATGACCAGCCGCTGGCGGCATGAGAGAAAGACCAGCATGTTCCAGATACATCGTGAAGAAATCGACTGGGCGGGGCGCAAGCTCGTGCTCGAGACCGGCAAGGTCGCGCGTCAGGCCGACGGCGCGGTGATGGCGAGCTACGGCGAAACCACCGTGCTCGCGACCGTCGTTTCCGCCAAGGCGCCCAAGCCCGGTCAGGACTTTTTTCCGCTCACCGTCAATTATCAGGAAAAGGCCTTCGCCGCGGGCCGCATTCCCGGCGGCTATTTCAAGCGCGAAGGCCGTCCCTCAGAGCGCGAGACGCTGATCTCCCGCCTCATCGACCGGCCGATCCGCCCGCTTTTCCCGGACGGCTACCGAAACGACACCCAGGTGATCGTGACGGTGCTGTCGCATGATCTCGAAAACGATCCCGACATCCTCGCCATGGTGGCTGCGTCGGCGGCGCTGACCCTTTCGGGCGTCCCTTTCATGGGACCCGTCGGCGGCGCGCGCGTCGGCTATATCAACGGCGAGTTGAAGCTCAATCCGACGATCGAGGAGATGAAGACCTCGACGCTCGACCTCGTCGTCGCCGGCACCCAGGACGCCGTGCTGATGGTCGAGTCGGAAGCCAAGGAGCTTTCGGAAGAGACGATGCTCGAAGCGGTGATGACCGGCCATCGCGGCTTCCAGCCGGTGATCGACGCCATCATCCGCCTTGCCGAACGCGCCGCCAAAGACCCGCGCGATCTCATCATCGCCGACACGACGGAAGTCGCCAACGAGGTCGCCCAGATCGCTGAAGCCGAGCTGCGCGAAGCCTATAAGCATACGGTGAAGCAGGAGCGTTACGCCGCCGTCGACGCGGTGAAGGCGAAGGTTATTGCAGCGCTCTTTCCAGAGAGCGGCGAGGCGAAATTTTCGAAGGAGCAGGTCGGCGAAATCTTCAAGGAGCTTCAGGCCAAGGTCGTTCGCAACAATATTCTCGACACCGGCTTGCGCATCGACGGCCGTGACGTGAAGACCGTTCGTCCGATCGTCGCCGAGGTCGGGGTTTTGCCGCGCACGCATGGTTCGGCGCTGTTCACCCGCGGCGAGACCCAGGCGCTCGTCGTCGCGACGCTGGGCACCGGCGAAGACGAGCAATATGTCGATTCGCTCGAGGGAACCTACAAGGAGCGCTTCCTGCTCCATTACAATTTCCCGCCCTATAGCGTCGGCGAGACCGGCCGCATGGGTTCGCCCGGCCGTCGTGAAATCGGCCATGGCAAGCTCGCCTGGCGCGCCATCCGTCCGATGCTGCCGGCGGCGGCTGAATTCCCCTATACGCTGCGCGTCGTCTCGGAGATCACCGAGTCGAACGGCTCATCCTCGATGGCGACGGTCTGCGGCACCTCGCTCGCGTTGATGGACGCCGGCGTGCCGCTGAAGGCGCCGACGGCCGGCATCGCCATGGGACTCATTCTCGAGGGCGCGCGCTTCGCCGTGCTCTCCGACATTCTCGGCGACGAAGACCATCTCGGCGACATGGACTTTAAGGTCGCGGGCACGTCAAACGGCGTGACCTCGCTGCAGATGGACATCAAGATCGCCGGCATCACCGAAGAAATCATGAAGGTCGCGCTCGCTCAGGCGAAGGACGGCCGCATGCATATTCTCGGCGAGATGGCCAAGGCGATCGCGAGTTCGCGCGCCGAACTCGGCGAATTCGCGCCGCGCATCGAGACGATGAAGATTCCGACCGACAAGATCCGCGACGTCATCGGCTCAGGCGGCAAGGTCATCCGCGAGATCGTCGAGAAGACCGGCGCCAAGATCAATATCGAGGACGACGGCACGGTGAAGGTCGCCTCCTCGGACGGCAATT
>JBFXJV010000211.1:0-6342 GCA_050174515.1 Methylocystis sp. | reverse complement strand
AGACCCCGAGCCCAAACGCACGCTCATTTTCGATATCGACGCGACGGATGAATTGAATGAGTCCGGAGCCCTGGGCTTCACCCGACGCCAATACGCGAATTGGCGCCGCCTTGGTTCGGTGACTTTCGACAATGCCGTCGTCTCCTACAATGGCGACCACGTCATTCATTTCAACCACCCGGGGTGGCGAAATGACAGAAACGACCCCAGCACCGCCATCAGACGCGGTTTATAGCTTTTCATGCGCCGTCGAGATTGGGCTTTGCTGAGGTCCGCGGTCGCTTAGGGCGCTTCGTCGTCGACGGTCTAGTTCAACGTCGCCGCGGCAGGAAATCCGCCAGACGCCTCAAGCGTGACATATGGAGAAAGATGGCGAGAGCGCCGCGCGTCGAGCAACGTCGCCGCGAATGGCGGAGCAATCGGGGGCGCGCGATTCTAGGCATACGCCCGCCCGCAGGAGCGACCACGCAAGCTAACGCCTGTTTGCCGAGCTTGCTCCGTTAACCGGACGCCGCCGGATCACACGCTCGCGAATCCAGATTTGAGGTAGGAGCGGCGATTGGGGCTTGACGCCGGCGCGCGCGGCGCCAAGCTCATGTAAGGCTCGAACGTCTCGGCACCTCGCTCTCTCCGGTCATCGCCTGCCAGTCATCGCCATGACATGATTGAGGGATTGAACCGTACGAGGCGAGAAGCGATGAGAAAAACGAACATCAAGCGAAATGACGATTGCGAGGCTTGTCAATTGAATGCTCCAAGAACCTGGCGGCGGCTGGCGCGGGGGCAGCGTGACTCAGCAGGATAACGAACTGATGCAAACCGCCACGCCCGGATTGCCGGTCGTGAGGCCACCGGAAAACGCAGGATTTTTTGACGTTCTTCGCGGCCGGCTGCCCAAAGGCGCGTTGAGCGCGTTGGGCGTCGGGGCCAGTCTCGCGGTCTTTGCGCTCGCCGCTTACATTCTGGGAAAGACGCTCTCGAACCTGAGCTACGCCGATCTGCTGAACGCGTTTCGTGCGACGAGCGCCACCCAAATTCTCGCCGCGCTTGCGCTTTCCGCCCTCTCCCATCTTTTCCTGACGGGCTATGACGTCGTCGCTCTTTGGCACATGCGCGCGCATGCGCCCTACAGGGTGGCCGCCCTCGCCTCCTTCGCCAGCTACGCCATTTCCTTCAATCTGGGGTTTCCGATCATCACCAGCGCGGCCGTCCGCTATTGGATCTACTCGCGCGTCTCGCTGAGCGCGCTGCAGGTCGCCAACATCACCGTATTCGCCGGCGTCACCTTCTGGCTCGGCATGACGCTGATGATGGGCATCGGCTTCGTTTACGGCGCGAGCGCGCTCGCCGCGCTCGACGGCGCGCCCGCCTTTCTTCACGCCATTCCGGGCGTGCTGATACTTGGCGGCGTGCTGTTTTACTTCGGCTGGGTGACTTTCGAGCGGCGCCGCATCATGCTTCGCGGCCACGCGCTTGATCTGCCCGGCTTTGTCCCGACCGTGGCGCAGTTTGCGCTTGGCGTCGCCGATTTATGCTGCGCGGCGGGCGCGCTCTATGTGCTGCTGCCTGCCGGCGTTCCGCTGGATTTCGTGCCATTCGTGGCCGTGTATATCGTCGCCTGCATCCTCGGCGTGATCAGCCATGCGCCGGGAGGGATCGGCGTATTTGAAGCGACCATGCTACACGCCATTCCAGCGGCTTCGCAGGAAAGCGTTCTGGCGTCGCTGCTGCTGTTCCGCATGGTCTATTACCTCATCCCATTCGTCGTCGCCCTTGCGCTTCTGGGCGCCGACGAAGGCGCCCGCCGCTGGACGACATTACGCGAGGCGATCGCCCGTATCTTGGAGGAGCGCTCGAATTGAATCGCGCGGGGCCAGTCGCCGTGATCCTGTCGGCTCAGCAACGCAAATGGCGCGATCAGGCGATGGATCTCCTGGCGCCGGTGATCAATGCGCTTCCGGAGCCGATTTTCGTCATCGACTCCGAAACCCATGTCGTCGCCGTAAACGCTGCGGCGCAAAGCCTCTCGCCGGCGATGCGGCTGAATGAGCCGCTGTCGCGCAGCCTTCGCTCTCCCGACATGCTCGACGCCGTCGCCCGCGTGCTCGACGGCGGCGAGGCCGAAAAAACCGTCTGGGTCGAACGCCTGCCGGTGGAATGCTGGTTCGAGGCCCATATCGCGCCGATGCAGATCGAAGGCTTCGAGCCTGCCGCCATTGTGAGCCTGCGCGATCTCACCGAGTCTCGGCGCGTCGAGCGCATGCGCGTCGACTTCGTGGCGAACGCCAGCCATGAGCTGCGCACCCCGCTCGCCTCGCTGCTCGGCTTTGTCGAGACGCTGCAGGGTCCGGCGCGCGAGGATGGCGAAACGCGCGACAAATTCCTCGCCATCATGCGCGAACAGGCGCAGCGAATGGCGCGGCTGGTCGACGATCTTCTGTCCCTGTCGCGCATCGAGCAACATATGCATCTTCGGCCGGCGACGCCGGTCGATCTGACGCTGCTCGTCGCCCATATCGTCGATACGCTGTCGCAGATCGCCGAGGAGCGAGGCGTCGCCATCAATCTCGATCTTCAGCCGAACGTCGTCGCGCCGGGCGACCGCGACGAACTGGCCCGCGTCATCGAGAATCTCGTCGAAAACGCGTTGAAATATGGATGCGCCGAGCACGGCGCCTGCAAGCCCATCGACATCTCCCTTGTCCGCAAAGGGGCGCTCGTCGTTCTGTCGGTGCGCGATTACGGTCCCGGAGTCGCGCCGGAGCACATTCCGAGACTGACCGAGCGCTTCTATCGCGTCGATGCGGGCAAGAGCCGCGCCAAGGGCGGCACGGGCCTGGGGCTCGCCATCGTCAAACATATCGTGCTACGACATCGCGGCCGGCTTGCGATTGAGTCGGCGCCCGGCGAGGGGACGCTGTTTCGCGTCATCCTGCCGGGAAGCGAGGTCGGCTAATTCACTATAGGCTTTTGATATTTAAATAATTTATATGTCATAAAACTGTAATCTTTATGTCACAAAAACCTATTGTCGGGCCGCTAGTTTCTCGCGCGCGGTGACGCGGGGCGCGCATCGCTTAGTCTGTTCTCGAGCGGAAAGAGACCTTCAAATGATCTCGAAGATTTTCAGGCGCGGCGCTGGCGCAGCGCTTGCGCTCGCCGTCATGGCGGGCGCAGCTGGCGCGCTGGACATTTCCGGCGCCGGCGCCACCTTCCCTTACCCGATCTACGCCAAATGGGCCGAGGCCTATAGGAAAGAGACCGGCAACGGGCTGAACTACCAGTCGATCGGCTCCGGCGGCGGCATCAAGCAGATCAAGGCGCGCACGGTCACTTTCGGCGCCTCCGACCAGCCGCTGAAGGCCCAAGACCTTGAGTCCGCCGGCCTGATTCAGTGGCCCCAGGTGATCGGCGGCATCGTGCCGGTCGTAAATCTTGCCGGCGTGAAGGGCGGCGAACTCACGCTCAACGGCGACACCGTGGCCAAGATCTTCCTTGGCGAGATCGTCAAATGGGACGATCCGGCGATCAAGAAGCTCAATCCGAAGGCCAAGCTTTCGTCGGCGCCGATCGTCGTCGTTCATCGCTCCGATGGATCGGGAACGACCTTCAATTTCACCAATTACCTCTCGAAGGTTTCACCGGACTGGAAGTCGAAAGTCGGCGAGAACACTTCGGTTGAATGGCCGGTCGGCATCGGCGCCAAGGGCAATGAAGGCGTGGCGAACAACGTCGCCAACACCAAGGGCGCGATCGGCTATGTCGAATACGCCTACGCCAAGCAGAACAAGCTGACCTATACCAAGATGGTCAACAAGGACGGCAAGGTCGTTGCGCCGAGCATGGACACGTTCCAGGCGGCCGCGGCGGGCGCCGACTGGGCCCATGCCGAGGGATTCTACGAGATCCTGACGAATGAGCCTGGCGCGAAGGCCTGGCCGATCACCGCTGCGACCTTCATTCTTCTGCCCAAGGAGCCCAAGGATGAGGCGGCTGCTGGCGAAGCCTTGAAATTCTTCGGTTGGGCGTTTGCCCATGGCGGCAAGATGGCCGAAGAACTCGACTATATTCCGATGCCGAAATCGGTCGTCGGTCTCATCAAGAAGACTTGGGCCGGCGTCAAGGGGACCGACGGCAAGCCGCTCTCGTCGCTGTGACGCAGTGAGCCGAGGCTTGCTTCAACAAATACAGATGGCCGCCTCAGGCGGCCGTCTGCGGGGATTGGCGCCCATCCAATCCGGGCGGCGCCGGGAGTTGAGCGAATGTTCACGAACGAGTCGAGCCGGCCAAGCGCCAGCGAAGCCGGCGGGGAGGCGGATTCGGAAATGTCGGAAGTAGTCTTGCAGCAAGCGGCCTCGCCGTCAGCCACCGCCGATCGATCGCGCGCGCTGAGCAGGATGGCGCTCGTCGACAGGATGTTCCGCGAGGCGACGCGCGGCGCGGCCGTGATCGTCCTGGTGATCCTGGGCGGCGTCATTATTTCCCTCGTCTACGGCTCGTGGCCGGCGATGAAGGCCTTCGGTTTCGGCTTCCTCGTGACGCAGTCCTGGAATCCGGTCACCGAGAATTTCGGCGCGCTTCCGGCGATCTACGGCACGATCATGACCTCGGCCATCGCCATGCTGATCGCCGTTCCCGTCGGCCTCGGCATCGCCATCTTCCTCACCGAGCTTTGCCCCTATGTCCTGCGCCGGCCGATCGGGACGGCGATCGAACTCCTGGCCGGCATCCCGTCGATCATCTACGGCATTTGGGGCCTCTTCGTGCTGGCCCCGTTTCTGCAGTCGCATGTGCAGCCGGCGCTGATCGCGGCCTTTGGCGACATTCCCGTGTTCTCGGTGCTTTTCGCGGGCCCGCCTTACGGCATCGGCATGCTGACGGCGGGCTTCATTCTCGCGATCATGGTGCTGCCCTTCGTCGCTTCGATCTCCCGCGACGTTTTCGAGACGGTGCCGCCGGTGCTGAAGGAAGCGGCGACTGGAATCGGCTGCACGACCTGGGAAGTGATGCGCTATGTGGTGATGCCCTATACGCGCGTGGGCGTCATCGGCGGCGTCATGCTCGGGCTCGGTCGGGCGCTCGGCGAGACGATGGCGGTCACTTTCGTCATCGGCAACGCGCATAAGATTTCCGGGTCTTTGCTCGCGCCCGGCACGACGATTTCGGCGACCATCGCCAATGAGTTCACCGAGGCGGTCGGCGACCTCTACACATCGGCGCTGATCGAACTCGGCCTCATCCTCTTCGTCATCACCTTCATCGTTTTGGCGATTGCGCGTTACATGCTGATGCGCATCGAACAAAAGTCGGCGTAAGGGAGACGCTTATGTCGCTTTATGCAACTCGACGCAGCGCCAATTCCATGGCGACGACGCTTTGCTGGGTCGCCGCCGTGTTTGGGCTGGCTTGGTTGTTTCTGATCCTCGTCGCGCTTCTTTACGAAGGCGTCCGCGGGCTGTCTCCGGCGGTCTTCGCCGAGATGACGCCGCCCCCCGGCAGCGCCGGAGGATTGCTCAACGCCATCGCCGGCTCGCTGATCATGACCGTGATCGGCGTCGCGATCGGCACGCCGCTCGGCATGCTGGCCGGAACCTATATGGCCGAATACGGCCGTTATTCGAAGCTGACGATCGTGGTGCGCTTCATCAACGACATCCTGCTCAGCGCCCCCTCGATCGTCGTCGGCCTTTTCGTCTACACGATCCTCGTGCATCCGATGGGCCATTTCTCGGCGATTTCCGGCGCGGTGGCGCTTGCGCTGCTCGTCGTGCCTGTCGTCGTGCGAACGACCGAGGACATGCTGCTGCTCGTGCCCGGATCGATGCGAGAGGCGGCTTCGGCGCTTGGCGCGCCCCGTTCCCATGTCGTCAGCCAGGTCGCCTATCGCGCCGCCAAGGCGGGGCTGGTCACCGGCGTGCTGCTGGCCGTGGCGCGCGTATCCGGCGAGACGGCGCCGCTTCTGTTCACGGCGCTCAACAATCAGTTCTGGAGCACCGATCTGGCGGCGCCGATGGCGAGCCTGCCGGTGGTCATCTTCCAGTTCGCGCTCTCGCCCTACAAGGACTGGCAGCAACTCGCCTGGACAGGCGCGCTGCTGATCACCGTCGCAGTTCTCGCCCTGTCGATCGCCGCGCGCACGTTAAGCGCCGGCCGGAGGAAATCGAAATGAACGCCGCCGTCCAATCCCCGAAAGAGCCGCCGACAAAAGTTACGGTGCGCAGTCTTGATTTCTATTACGGCGCCGACCGTTCGCTCAAGAACATCAGCCTGCCGCTTCACGCCCACAAGGTGACAGCCTTCATTGGTCCTTCGGGCTGCGGCAAGTCGACCTTGCTGCGGGTG
>JBFXJV010000210.1:0-6365 GCA_050174515.1 Methylocystis sp. | reverse complement strand
CGTCCAGGATTTTCCGCGCCTGCCGGCCTTTTTTTGCAATCGTAGCAAGGACTGCGCCAGAGGCGCCTGCGAAAATCTGTCACACAGTCTTATTATTGGCCGAGAGACGATTCGCGCGCGGCGCATGACATGCGCCGGCGCGGGCTGATCGTCTGTCCAACGGAACCGCCGCGGACACGGTTTTGAGAGCGCGCATGCATAGGCCGCGATCCTGGCGCCATCGGAGCGTCGCCGCCACCCGCCCGAGGTCGCAAGCACTTGCGGTTGCGCGCATTTTTTCCGCCGTCGCTCCTTGCCTGGCCTTCTGCGCATTGGCTTCAAACGCTCGCGCCGAAGACGAGTCGCGACCTTCCAACTTCAACTGGGCCGGCATGTATGTCGGCGCGAGCATGGGAGGCGGCTTTCCGCTGCATAAGGGCGAACGGCTGCAGGCGACGAACGGCTTCGCTTCGCCGGTCTTCGATCTCTATCCGCCGAGCGTGACGCATCCGGGTCTCACGGTCGGCGCGCAGGCCGGATATAATTGGCGGCGCGGACCCTGGGTCTGGGGTTTCGAGACGGATTTGAGCCTTCTCGACGGAAGACGCGGACCGACCGGCGCATATCTGGCGTCGCCCGCCTATCCGGCGCCGCCGGCGTTCACGCTCGTGTCGAACTCAAGCGCCAATTTCTTTGCGAGCATTCGCGGGCGCGTCGGCTATGCATGGGACCGCTCGCTTTTCTATCTCACCGCCGGCGTCGCTGCGGGCGGCGAACGAGGTCCGGCGACTCTGACGCTGGGCGCCGGCCGGCCCGACGCGATTTTCTATGCGCCCTGGTCGCAATCGTCGCGGATGAAATATGCGATCGGCGGCGGCTTCGAATACGCCTTCGCCGGCAATTGGTCGGCGCGGGTCGAATATCTGTTCCTCAATCAGTCGCTGAACACTCAGATTTTCGATAATGGCGCGGACTCGTTTTATGTGTCGGGCATACGCAATGAGAACCACCTCCTTCGGTTTGGCCTGAACTATCATTTCGGCGAGAAGAACGAGATTCCAGGAGAGCTGCATTACGGGGTGCACCATCGGGGCAACGGCCACAACTCCGGTAATGGCGCAAACAATGGCGCCTATGACGCGCCTGAACTCTATAGCGTCCACGCGCAGACGACGAATGTCGTTCAGGCCTATCCGCGGTTTCGCGCGCTCTATGACGGACCGAACAGCCTGCCCTCCGGCGGCAAGGCCAATGTCGGCTCGACCACCGATCTTTTTTTAGGCCTGCGCCTGTGGGAGGGCGGCGCCGTCTATCTCAACCCCGAGATTGACGAGGGCTATGGACTGGCCAATTCGGTGGGCGCCGCAGCCTATGTGAACGGCGCCGTCGCCAAGGTCGGCCGAACCGCCCCCTATATGCGCTTCCAGCGTTACTTCCTGCGCCAGATCATCGGACTGAACGGCGGCGAGGGGCAGCGCGATCCTGACGTCGGCTCCCGGAGCGAGGTCCTCGAATCGACGCAAAACCAGATCGCGGGCAGGGTCGACAAGGACCGCATCATCATCACGCTCGGAAAATTCGGCGTGCCCGACGTCTTTGACGACAACGTCTATGCGCACGACCCGACGACCGGCTTTCTCAATTTCGCCTTCAACGAGATGGGCGCCTTGGACTATGCGGCTGACGCCTGGGGCTACACCTATGGACTCGCCGCAGAGTGGAAGCAGGACTGGTGGACGGCGCGCGGCGGCGTGTTTCAGCTCTCGACGATCCCGAACGGTTTCGACATCGAACCGCAGCTGTTTCGACAATTCATGGGCGTCGTCGAATTCGAGGCGCGCTACGATCTCTTCAGTCAGCCCGGCGCAATCAAGTTCCTCGCCTTTGGCGACAACGGATATATAAGCAAGATCGACGACGTCATTCGCCATGCTTATCTTGCCGGCGCATTTCCGCCGAGCGTCGACACCGCGCGGGGACGCGCGGTCAAAACCGGCGGCGGCATAAACATCAAGCAGCAGCTTGCGCCGCACCTCGGCTTCTTCCTGCGCGCCAGCATGGCCGACGGCCGATACGAAACCGTCGATTACACGGACGTCGATCGGCAGATTTCGATGGGCGTGGTCGCCGGCGGCGCCCTATGGGGACGCGACGACGACGAGATCGGCCTCGCCGGCGCCTTGAGCGGGCTGCACGGCGACCGCGTCCGCTATTTCGAACTCGGCGGAACCAGCGTCTATATCGGCGACGGCGCGATGTCCTATGCCGGCGAGAAGAATATGGAGGCCTATTACAAGATCGGCTTCGGCAAGAACATCGACGCGACCTTCGACTATCAGCTGCTCGTCAATCCGGCGCATAACAGCGCGCGCGGGCCGGTCAATGTCTTCGGCCTGAGATTTCGCGCCGCGTTCTGAGGAAGCTTTGGCTCTTGTCATTCCCGACAGGCCGATGGCCTGATCGGGAATCCAGAACCGCAATAAACATCATGGAGTCGCTCTGGTTTCCCGATCGCTCGCTTCGCGAGCGTCGGGAATGACATTGACTCCTTCACTTGAAATATTCCGGCAGCCTCCGCTCGAACTCAGGGAAATAATGGGCGATGACGCTGAGGTCGAAGCGCGCGAGAATGCTCTCCTTCGCTTCGCGGTCGAGCAGAAAGCGAAAGGCCGCTTCGATCAGTTTTTCCTCATCGGCGCCGCCGCTCAGCCGTTCGAAATCAATTCGCGACAGCGTGACGCGATGCCGGGTCTCGCTTGGGCCCTCCCGCAGCCTTACGTCAAAGACAAGCGGATCGCCGCCGCCGATCATCCGCGCCTCGATGGCGGTCACAGCAGCGCCTCTACGTCCTTGGCGATCTCATCGGGCGTGTCGGTCGAGGCGTAGCGCTTCACGACATGTCCCTCGCGATCGACGAGGAACTTTGTGAAGTTCCATTTGATCGCTTCCGATCCGAGAATTCCCGGGGCGTCATGCTTGAGAAGGCGATAGAGCGGATGCGCCTTATCGCCATTGACGTCGATCTTGGCGAACATCGGGAACGTCACGTCGTATTTCGCCGAACAGAAGGACGCGATCTCCTTCTCCGAGCCCGGCTCTTGCGCGCCGAACTGATTGCACGGGAAACCCAACACCACGAGCCCGCGATCGGCGAATTTGCGGTAAAGCGCTTCGAGTCCGGCGTATTGAGGCGTGAAACCGCAGCGGCTGGCGACATTGACGATCAGCATGACCTTGCCAGCGTAATCGCCAAGCTTTTTCGTCGCGCCGTCGATCGTCGTCGCTTCGATGTCGAACAGAGTCATGAACTCCTCGCAGTTGAAGGCGGCGCGCCGTCGCGCAAACTACGCGACCAGCGTTCCGGAAGACTCGGAGCCGCTTTCGGACTCCTCCTCCAGCCCATATTCCTTCATCTTGCGATAGAGAGTCGAGCGGCCGATCCCCAGCCGACGCGCGATTTCCGACATCTGGCCGCGATAATGCGCCAGGGCGAAGCGGATCGTCGCCGCCTCGATGTCTTCGAGCCTGCGCATTTCGCCGTTCGCCGCCAGCAACGGCATGGCGTTCGGATCGCGGATTTCGACCCGGACGATCTCGCGTTCGCGCGGCGCCGCCGCGGCCGCTCCCGGCGCCGGCACGGGCGGCACGCGGACCTCATAGCCTTCGACATGGGCGGCGATCTGCGGAAATTCGGCGATCGTCAGTTCGTCGCCGTCGGCGAGCACGACGGCGCGAAACACGGCGTTCTCCAACTGGCGGACATTGCCGGGCCAGTCATAGCTTGTCAGCAGCGACAGCGCTTCCGGGGTGAGGCCGCGGATATTGCGGCCTTCCTCGGCGGCGAAGCGCGCCACGAAGCGCTTGGCGAGATCGGCGACGTCCTCACGCCGCCCGCGCAGCGGCGGAATATTGATCGGGAAGACGTTCAATCGATAGAAGAGGTCCTCGCGAAAAAGGCCGCGTTTGACGAGATCGATCAGATTTTGATTGGTCGCCGAGATCAAGCGAATATCGACCCGGATCGCTCGCTTGGCGCCGACGGGATCGATTTCCCCCTCCTGCAGGGCGCGCAGCAGCTTGACCTGAATGTCGAGCGGCAACTCGCCGATCTCGTCAAGGAACAGCGTGCCGCCATTCGCTTCGAGGAACTTGCCGGCGTGCTTTTCCGTCGCGCCGGTGAAGGCGCCCTTCTCATGGCCGAAGAGAATCGATTCGACGAGATTGGCCGGCAGCGCGCCGCAATTGACGGTGATGAACGGCTTTCCCCTGCGATCCGACGCGCCCTGAATGGCGCGCGCAACGATTTCCTTGCCGACGCCCGACTCGCCTTCAAGCAGCACCGGAATGGAGGAATGCGCGGCGCGCTGGCCGAGCCGGATGACCCGCGCCATGTCGTCGCTGCGCGAGACGAGATCGTTGAAGGTCAGCGCGCCCTGCGCCCGGCGACTGATGCGGCGCACCTCGTCGGCGAGCGCATCGGCCGAAAGCGCGTTCTTGATCGAAATCTGCAGCCGCTCCGCGCCGACCGGCTTGACCACGAAGTCATGGGCGCCGGCGCGCATCGCGGAGATGACCGCCTCGATCGACCCATGGGCGGTCTGGACGATCACCGGCGTCGCGAGTTTCATATCGCGCATGCGGGTCAGCACGCCCATGCCGTCGAGATCAGGCATCACCAGATCGAGAATCAACAGCGCGACGGGCTTGGCGCCAGGCTGGGTCAGGCGGGCGATCGCCTCTTCGCCGCTTTCGACGGCCTCGGCCTCGTAACCAAATCGCCGCGTCATAGCTTCAAGAAGACGACGTTGAACCGGGTCGTCGTCGGCAATGAGAATCGTCGAGTTCATTTCGTCCCTTGCGTTCCGGGAGCAAATCGGGCGACGAATTCGCCGCGTCAGGCGTGGCACCCCCCGGAGCCGTCTTTGCGGCTCCTCAATCGTTGCCAAGCATAGTAAAGGCGGGGTTAACCGCGCCAAGTTGCAACTTTTTAGCGCCTTCCGTCCGTCCGTCCAAGACCGGAAGGCGCGATCCGGACGATTGGGCGCCGAATCGCTTCAGCTCGCGGAAACATCCGCGCTATGGCTACGGCCGCCGGCGCGCTAAAAGCGCGCGGCGGAGGTGGAGCTGATGGATTCGCGCAAAATCGCCGGCACGCTCGTCATTGCGACGCATAATCCCGGAAAACTCTGGGAGCTCAGGCAATTGCTCGAGCCGCATGGGGTCGCGGCGGTGTCGGCGGGCGAACTCGGCCTTAAGGAGCCGGAAGAAACCGAAGAGACTTTCGCCGGCAATGCGCTGCTGAAGGCGCGCGCCGCCGCCATGGATTCGAGGCTCCCCGCTTTCGCCGATGATTCAGGCCTTTGCGTCGACGCGCTCGACGGCGCGCCCGGCGTCTATTCGGCGCGCTGGGCAGGAGACGACCGCGACTTCAAAGCCGCCTGCGCCAGGGTCGAGCGCGAGCTTCGTGCGCGCGGCGCGAAGCCCCCCTATCGTGCGCATTTTTCTTGCGCGCTCGCCCTTGTCTGGCCGGACGGGCATGTCGAACAATTCGAGGGAAGGGTCGACGGCGTGCTTGTCTTTCCGCCCAAAGGCGAGAAGGGCTTCGGCTATGATCCGATCTTCAGGCCCGACGGCCTCGACAGGACCTTCGGCGAGATGATGTCCGCGGAAAAACACGCGCTGCCCGGCGACGGCTCGCAGGCCCTGTCGCATCGGGCGCGGGCGTTTCAGGCGCTGGCGAAGGCGTGTTTGCGATAACAGCTTGACTGAGGCGCCGCGACGCTGGGTTCCTTTGCTCAACGACATTGAGCACGAACGTCACCCGTGGCATCATTCAGGGTGCATGATCAAAGAGAATAACCATGAGCAAGAACACCGGTCAGTCCAGCAGACTAGGAGCCGTCAAAGAGCGCGTGCAAGCTAAGAATCCGATCACCAATCGTTACGTGAAGATAGATACGACGACTGGTCGAATCGTCGATCAGAAGAAGACCCCTGGTCCATATAAGGGCATCAAGGATCTCACGCGGAAAAAATAGTGCCTCTTGTATTTTCGCCTCTCACCGAGGCAATTCTCGACACGCCTCCCAAACGGTTATTTCCCAAACATGCATTTGTCATGCGTCAGCTTGGGAGGCCGCCCGCAATCGATTTGGAAATGGCGAGCACTGTTGACGACGTATTGAGGAAAAGAGGATTTCAAACGAAAGACGCCGACGCATCGACAGGCGGTAAGGACTTTCTGGAGCGAATTTTGGAGCTCATTCGCGCAACTGGATTCACCGTCGCGATCTTTTCCGACAAAACGCGACCGACTGCATTAGCCAACATAATGCTCGAACTGGGATTCGCGGCGATGTGCGGCAAGCCACTCCTCATCGTGAAAT
>JBFXJV010000209.1:0-6424 GCA_050174515.1 Methylocystis sp. | reverse complement strand
GTAGGCGCCGCTCTGTATTCTGAGTGGCGGGTGCGACGACCCATCGGACCGCCCTGCGATTTGGGATCTTGGAAATGAAAACGCGCATCGCGACGCGCCTCGTTATGACGACGCGTCGCGCCGCCTCGGGAGAGCGGCGCTGCTCCCAGAACGGGAAGCTCACCGCCGCAAGCGACGGCGACATTCGCGTCGCGCCCGAAGCCATCGCCGAACCCGCGCCGACGCGCGGACGTATGGAGGTCGTCGAGACCTATTTCGACCACGACGGCCGCCCGATGAAGCGCAAGAGCCTGGGCGCCGCCCGGGTGGCGCGCTTCTATGACGACAAGGGCAATCAGGTCGAAGAGGCCTATTTCAACGCCGAGGGCAAGCCGACGGTCCGTAAGGATTTGGGGGCGGCGCGGATCTCCTGGCGCTATGACGACCGCGGCAACCAGGTCGAGGCCGCCATGTTCGGCGCCGACGGCGCGCCTCTGCGCCGCAAACGGCGCGGCGCAAAAGGGGCGTTCGACAGCGCCTGAAGCCGCCCGAAGCCGGCTATTTGACGCGCGCGATCAAAAAGCCGTCCCACCCCTTGGCGCCGACGGTTTGCACCGCCGTCGCCTCGACCCGCTTCTCCGCGGCGACGGCCTCGAACAGCGCGCGCGCCCCGAGCGCGCCGCCGTCGGTTTGCGAAGGATCGGCGACTGCGCCCTCCCGCACGACATTATCGACGATGATCAGCGCGCCTGGCCGAGACAGTTTCAACGCATAGGCGAAATAGGCGGCGTTGCTGCGCTTGTCGGCGTCGATGAAGGCAAGATCGAAGGGCTCCGGGCGCTCTGATTCCAGCAGAGGCAACATTTCGAGCGCGGCTCCGACGCGCAGATCGACGCGCGCGCTCACGCCTTCGCGGGCAATATTGGCCCGGGCGACCTCTGCGTGCCGCGGATCGACTTCAAAGGTGACGACCTTGCCGCCTTCGCCCACCGCCCGCGCCAGCCAGATCGTCGAATAGCCGCCGAGCGTCCCGATTTCGAGAATGCGCCTTGCGCCTATGGCGCTTGCGAGCAGCTGCAGCAATTTGCCCTGCGGCGGCGACACGTCGATCGCCGGAAGATTGCTGCGCGCATTGGCGGCGAACGTCGCCTGCTGAGATTCGTCCTTGGAAATCAGCGCCGCTGAGATGTAATCGTCGACGCGAGTCCAGTCTTGTTGAGACATCTAACCTTCCTTTTTGACGAGCGCTTGACGGCGCATTTCATAAAATTATTTGACATTGCGCATCGTTTCACGCGTTGTCGCCCTTCGCGCAAACGCGCGAGAAGCCGAGAGGCTCGATTGGCCGCATTCTCATGAGCCTCAGTCGGCGCTGCGGCGGAAATGTCGCCAATCAGCAACTGTGGGAGCACCAAGGATGATCAAGATCGCATTGACGAGCACCGCAATTGGATTGGCGATGTGCGCCGCCGCCGCCGCTGAGACCACGAAATGGAGCGTGACTGAAACCAACGCCGTTGGCATCAAGGTCGCGTCAGGGACCTGGACTCTTGAGAATGCCGGCGGCAAGCTCTCGGGCGCGGCCAACTTGCAGTTCGATAACGGCAAAATGCTCGACTACAAACTAGAGGGTACGGCCGAAGGCGAGGCTTACACGGTCAATCTCGTCGATCGCACGGACGACAAGAAGAATTGCGTTTGGACGGGCAAGCCCGCCGCCACCGCCAGCGGACGCGTGCTGAGCGGGGAGGTCAAATGCGACGGCTCGAAATTTACGATCCGCGCCGGCCAGCAATAAGCGCCGATTGCAATGGAAACGCCGGCCTCGAGCCGGCGTTCTATTTTGGTGACTGCTTTGTCGGTGCGCGCCGCGCAACGATGGTCCGCGATCACATAAACCGGCCAAGCGGCAGAGACTTTCCGGCATTCGTCTTACGCCTCCATCTCCTCCAGTTCCGCGATCAGGCCTTCGATCATTTCAAGGCCGATGTTCCAGAAGGCTGGATCGCGCGCATCGAGTCCGAAGGGCTTGAGCAATTCGTCGTAGGGCTTGGCGCCGCCGGCTTCGAGCAAAGCGAAATAGCGCTCGGCGAATCCCTCATGCGCCTTCTGGTAAACGCCATAGAGCGAATTCACCAGACAATCGCCGAAGGCGTAGGCGTAGACGTAGAACGGCGAATGGATGAAATGCGGAATATAGGCCCAGAAGGTTTCATAACCGGGCCCCAGCCGGATCGAAGGGCCAAGGCTTTCGCCCTGCACGCTCATCCATAGATCGCAAATCTGATCGGCGGTCAGTTCGCCCTCGCGCCGTTCGTTATGCACCTTTCGCTCGAAGGCATAGAACGCCATCTGCCGCACCACCGTGTTGAGCATGTCCTCGACTTTCGAGGCGAGCAGCGCGCGCTTTTGCGCCTTGTCCGACGCCTGGGCGATGAGCGCGCGGAAGGTCAGCATTTCGCCGAAGACGGACGCCGTCTCCGCGAGCGTGAGCGGCGTCGGCGCCATCAGCGCGCCCTGTCGCGCCGCGAGCACCTGATGCACGCCATGGCCGAGTTCATGCGCCAGCGTCATCACGTCGCGGGTCTTGCCCTGAAAATTCAGCAGCACATAGGGATGCGCGGAAGGGACCGTCGGATGCGAGAAGGCGCCTGGCGCCTTGCCGGGACGCACCGGCGCGTCGATCCAGTTTTTATCGAAGAAGCGACCGGCGATCTCCGCCATGCGCGGCGCAAATCCATTATAGGCGTCAAGCACGATTTCGCGCGCCTCGGGCCAGGAATAACGCTTGGCCGGCGTCGCCGGCAGCGGCGCGCTGCGATCCCAATAGTCGAGCGCGTCCTTGCCGAACCATTTCGCCTTGAGCCGGTAATAGCGATGCGACAGGCGCGAATGGGCGGCCTCGACCGCCTGCGCGAGCGCTTCGACGACTTCTCGTTCGACGCGATTGGACAGATGGCGCGAGTCGGCTACGTCCTCAAAACCGCGCCAGCGATCTGAGATTTCCTTGTCTTTCGCCAAAGTGTTGGTGATGAGCGAGAAGGTGCGCAAATGACTCTTCAGCGTCCTGCCGACCGCTTCGGCCGCTTCGCGCCGGGTCGCTTCGCGCGGGTCCTGCATGAGATTGAGCACGGGCTCGATCGCGAGCTCCTCGCCGGCGACGTTGAAGCGCAATGACGCGATCGTTTCATCGAAGAGACGATTCCAGGCGGCGGCGCCCGAAATATATTTTTCGTGGAAAAGCTCTTCGAGTCTGTCTTCGAGTTCGTGAGGCTTTTCCTTGCGTATATCTTCCAGCCAGGGCTGCCAGCGCGCGAGCGGCTCCTTGCTCGCCGCGGCCATCAATGTCGCGTCGTCGAGGCGATTGAGTTCAAGCTGAAAGAAGAGCAGCTGCGCCGAGGCGTTGGTGACTTTCTCCTGCACGTCGCCATAGAATTTGGCGCGCGCGGGGTCAGTCGTGTCGCCGCTATAGAGAAGGCCGGCGAATGACATCAGCCGACCGAGCAAGTCCTGCAGCGCTTCATAGCGCTTGACCGCCGCGCCCAACTCGGCGCTGGCGTTTGCGCCCTCCGCAAGCGACTGGAGTCGGCCGCGATAATCCTTGCCGAACTGCGCAACCTCCTGCGCGGCTCTGGCGAGATCGGCTGCGACCTGCGGCGAATCGGTCGCCGGATAAAGATCGGCGAGATTCCATTCCGGCAACGCTTCCGCCGTTTGGGCGGGCGCGGCGGCTTCGGCGATCGAGCGAGGCGTCGAAACGGCGCTGAACATGGCGGGACACCTCAAGGGGTGAGCGGCTTCCAAGAGACGGAAGCGCGAGGATCGGAACAGACCTCAATATGGCCAAGAGGCCGAATAGGATCAACCTGCAGTCAAAGGGTCGGCGCCGGGGCGCGTTGCCGCTATAACAGCGGCGGAACGAGAAATTCAGCTTAGGTGCGCGCAATGGCGGGAGAGCCAGATTTTCTCACTTCGGTCACATCGCGCTACGCCATGGCGCGCGGGTTTTTCACGCGGATTTCTTCCTTCCTCGGCAAAGCGACCTTCAAGATCAAGCGCGGCTCGCCAACTGAAACGATCGAAGAAATCGCGAAGCGCTTCAAAACCGACGACTATGACCGTCTGGTGCTGAAGGAACGCGCCGAGACCAAGGCCGGCGCGGCCTTCATCGACGAGAAGACGCAAGACATCAACCGCGCGAGCTTTCATCGCTCGGCCTTCACGCTCAACGCCTTCACACATCTGTTTTTCGTCGACCTCGCCGCGCAGCTGTCCTTCTCCTTCATCCAGCTCAAATTCGCCTTCACGCTCGCCAATATCCTGCTCGCCCTGCTCGCGCATTCCTCGCTGCGTCAAAGCTATCGCGCGCTGCTCGCCGGACCGAACGCGCTTCCTCCGAAACGGCGCTTCGGGGGCCTGTTTCCAAATCCCGCCTATAACCGCGCGGTGAAGAAGAACTCGCGCAGCTATGCGCAACGCGCGTGGGAAGAGAAATCGCTGTTTCGGCCGGCCTATTTCACAAACGCCGCCATCATCTTTCTCGGCGGGCAATTCATCCTTGCGCCGGATCGGCTGATCTTTCCCTTCAGCTTCATCGTCGGAAAAATATCCGGACTGTTTACAACGCTGGTCATGGCGTTCGACGTCTGGCGCGGCATTCGCGCCGGAGACGCGGCGCGGACCGCGCGCGAAAGGGAAGTTTCCGTCTACCGCGATCTCGACATCTGAACCGAAGCGGGTTTAGGCGGCGCCATGAAATAACTGAATCGGTCGCTGCAGCTCTGGCGAGCCAGGAGGCTCGCGTTCCAAGGGCGGCGCATCCTGGACCGCGAGCCTCCAGGCTCGCATGGTTGCGAACACGTCGGAGGAGCTGGCGCATCTAACTCGCGGCGCCGACTTAACGCCCGCGCAGCCGCGCCAGAACCTCTTTCGTCGCAAAGCCGTCGGCAGGCTGCACGCCTGCGCTCAATTGAAAGGCGTGGACGGCGTTGCGGCTCGCGCGGCCGAGCTTGCCGTCAAATTTCCCTTGATAGAAGCCGCGCTCGCTGAGGAGCTGCTGCATCGCCTTGACGTCGGCGGTCGAGAGCGGCGCGACCTTCGGCCATGGCGCAAGCGGAACGGCGCGTCCGGCGATGCGGTCGGCGAGCAGCGCGACAGACATCGCATAGGCGTCGGACGTGTTGTATTGACGGATCGCCTCGAAATTGTCGGTGATGAGAAATGCCGGGCCGCTGGCGCCCGCCGGCAGATAAAGACTCGCGGCGCCGCTTGCCGGCAAGGCGCCGCCGTCGGCGCGCTTAACGGCGATCTGCCGCCAGCGGGCGAAATCGAGATCGAAGGCCGCATAGTCGAAACCTTCCGGCAGCCGAACTTCGATAACCGCCGGCAATCGCGCCACCCATCCGGATTTCGCCAGGAAATTGGCGATGGACGCCGCCGAGTCGGCGCGCGAGCGCCAAATGTCCGGCGCGCCGCCGCCTTCGTCGCTTTCCGCAAATTTGAGATAGGCGGAGGGCATGAATTGCGGCTGACCCATCGCGCCGGCCCAGGAGCCGCGCAATTGCGCGCGCGTCGCATAGCCCTTTTCGAGCATGACGAGCGCCGCCACGAATTCGTCGATGAAGGTTTCCGCGCGATGGCCCTGCCAGGCGTGCGTCGCCAAGACGCGCAACGCGTCGGCGCCGCCGGCCGCCTTTCCGAAATTGCTTTCGACGCCGAGAATGGCGACGACGATTTCGCTGGGAACGCCATGGCGGGCCTGCGCCCTGCCAAGCGGTCCTGCAAGCTCCGCGGCCACGGCGCGTCCGCGCGACACGCGACCATTCGTCACAGCTCCGGCGATATAGGCAGGGATCGAGACGATGAATTCCGCCTGCGCGCGCGGCTTCGTCGAGACCGACGGGTCCGGCGAAAGTCCGGCGATCGCCGCGTCGAAGGTCTCGCGCGAGACGCCCGCCGCCTGAGCCGATGGCCACAGGCTCTGCAAAAACGCCTCGAACGTGTCGGCTTGCGCGCGATCTCGCGCAATCCAGACGGCCGCGAACGCGCGCGCAAAGCCGCCGAGCATTCGTCGGCGGTCAATCGGCGCCCGGAGTATTGGCGCAAGGCGCCTAGTCATGAGCCAATCCTTTGCTGCTTCTTTGGAAATATTACACCTTCCGCCATTTCGTTTGACAGGGGGCGGGCGCTGCCTTCTACTGAAAAAAAGCTTTTACATGAATAGGGAGCGAGTGATGCTCGCCTGTCGCCACGAATGACTCATCAACCTTCGACTACCAGTTTCGATCGTTCGATCAAACTGCGCGAACAATCCCCCGAGAGCGCGACGAAGATATCGGACCTCAAAACGCGTCTGCGCGCCGCCGGCCTGCGTCCAACCGTTCAGCGTCTCTCCCTGAGCCGGCTGCTGTTCGGCAACGGCGACCGGCATGTGAGCGCCGAAGCC
>JBFXJV010000208.1:0-6451 GCA_050174515.1 Methylocystis sp. | reverse complement strand
GGTCGGCGATCAGCGAATTCCCGTAAGTGAAGCGCGTCTCATGTCCGGCCTTATGGGCGCCGGTCTGCGCCGGGGCGCAGAGATAGGCCTGCATCTCGATGGCCCGCGCCCGGCACAGCACTTCCCAGTGGTCCTTGCCGGTCACCAGCGTGAACGCGGCCGGAAGGGCGACGATATCGACTCCCTTATCCGCGAGCGCCTGGAAAAGATATGAAAAGCGCAGATCGTAACAGATGGCGCAGCCGACGGTGAGGCCCTCGCAATCATAGGTGACGACGGAATCGCCGGGCTTGAACGCGGCGCTCTCATGATATTTGGCGCCGTCGGGCGCGGTGATGTCGAACATGTGGATCTTGCGGTAGCGCGCCACCTCTTCGCCTTCGCGATTGAAGGCGACGCTGGTGTTGTGCAGCCGCTGCTCGCCCGGCGCCTTTTCGAGAATTGAGCCGGCGTGGATAAACACCTTGTGCTCGCGCGCCAGCGCCCGGCACATTTCATAAGCCGGCCCGCCGGGCAGTTCTTCAGCCGCCGCCATCTTCTCGGCGCGTGAGCCGCCGATGAAATCGAACACCTCCGGCAAACAAATCCAGTCCGGACGCTCCTGAACGACGGCGCGCTCGATCAGGGCGCGCGCATTAGCGAGGTTCAGGGCCTTGTCGGCGACGGAATTCATTTGAACCAGAGTGACCTTCATCGACCGTCCGCTGTTCTTTGCATTGCGCGCCATCATGGTCGCGCGTGACTCAGTTATTATACGTGGCCCACGCCCCAGGTATAGATCGAATTGCCTTAGAGCGGTTTCGAAAAGGCGGACGCTGGCGTTTGCGTGCAAAGCGCGCACCAAATTTTCGAATCGATTATGTCATGCGCATCAGTGCGATTCCGCCCAATTGCGGCGCGATCTAACGCGGCGAAGTCTGCGACGGACCTAGACCGGAGCCGCTACCTCGCAGCGCTGCGATGCAAAATTCGACCATTTGCGCGCTCGTCGGAACCGGCCGATCGGCGCATTCCACCATCAGCCGCGGATGGCAGTAGCGAATGCAGGACGTGTGCACCAGGCGCGCCGCAAGCTGCGCATCGCCCTTGGCGAATTCGCCGCTCTCCATGCCCGCGCGAATGATCTCTTCGATCGCGGCGTCGATACGGTCGATGTGATCCGAGATGATCGGCCAATTTTCGTCGATCGCCGCTTCCACCATGTCGTGAAGCTTGCGATCGACGACGTAGCGCTCGGCGTTCATCGCCTCATTCGACAGGATGAGGGCGCGCAGCCGGTCCGCCGCCGAGCCCGGCCCGCGCACGATGCTCTGCGCCGCCTGTTCGACTTCGCTCATCAATTGCCGCGCGACGGCGGCGTTGATTTCCGACTTGGCGCCGAAGAAACGATAGACGTTGGCCGGCGACATCCGCATTTCGCGGGCGATGTCCGCGACCGTCGTCTTTTGGAACCCGATTTCGCGGAAGAGCCGTCCGGCCGTGGCGACGATTTTCTCGCGCTGCTCCGTTTCGCGCGCGCGCTGCGCGCTCGCGCCCTCTACGCTCATTCGGCCGCTCCCCTCGCAAGCCCATCGGCCAAAGTCTCGACCCGCGCGTCGGATTCGGCCAGTCCTTCGCCAAGATGACGGCGAAACCACGTCGCGTAAAGCGCCGGCAGGAACAGAATGGTGAGAAAAGTGGCGACGAAGAGCCCGCCCATGATGGTGAGCGCCATCGGCCCCCAGAAGGCCGAGCGCGAGAGTGGAATCATCGCCAGGATCGCGGCGAGCGCCGTCAGAGCGACCGGACGAACCCGCCGTACCGTCGCGCCGATGATCGCCTCGCGATATTTCTCGCCGCGCTCGAGATCCTGTCGCACCTGATCGACCAGGATGATCGAATTGCGCATGTCCATGCCGGAAAGCGCGATGAGGCCGAGCAGCGCGACAAAGCCGAACGGCGCATGCGCGACATTGAGCGCGAGCGACGCGCCGATGACCCCGAGCGGCGCGCTCATCATGACCAGCGCGACGCGGGTGAAATTCTGCAGCTGGAACATCACGATCGTCAGCATGACGAGCCCGACGAGCGGAAACACCGCGAAGATCGACGCATTGCCCTTTTTGGATTCCTCGATCGCGCCGCCCATCTCGATCCGATAGCCGGACGGCAGGTTGGCGCGAATCTGCTCGAGCCGCGGCCAGATGCGCATCGTCGCGTCGGGCGCCTGCACGCCGTCCTTGACGCCCGAGCGCACCGTGATGCTCATGTCGCGGTTGCGCCGCCAGAAAATCGGCTCTTCATGATCGTAGACGATTTTCGCGACCTGCGAGACGGTCACCGCCTTGCCGTCGCGCGAATAGACGACGATGTCGCCGATCCTCGAAAGATCGCCGCGCTCCTGGGGCGTCGCGCGCGCGACCACTTCGACCTGATCGATACCGTCGCGCAAGGTCGCAATCGTGACGCCCGAGATCGCCAGGCGGAGCCTGTTCGATACGTCCTGCGGCGTCAGTCCCAGGAGCCGCGCGCGGTCCTGGTCGATGACCAGACGCACGCGCGGCGTCTGCTCGTTCCAATTGAGATGCGGATCATCGACGCCCTCGTCGCCGCGCATGACGTCGCGGACCTGATAGGCGATGGCGCGCACCTTCGCCGGGTCGGAGCCGACGACGCGAAACTGCACCGGGAAGCCAACGGGCGGCCCGTAATAGAAGCGGTCGACGCGGGCGCGCGCCTGCGGCAAGGCGCCATTGGCGATGGCGATCTCGAGCTTCTTCTTCAAACGCTCGCGCGCCTCGATGTCCTTGGCGACGATGACGATCTCGGAATAGGCCTCATTCGGCAATTGCGGATTGAGTCCGAGCCAAAATCTCGGCGGCCCCTGCCCGACATAGCTCGTGTACAGCGCCGCGTCGGGGTCGTCCCTCAGCAGCGCTTCGGCCTGTTTCGCCGCCTCGAGCGACGCGCCGATCGACGAGCCTTCCGGAAGACGCAACTGGAGAAAAAGCTCCAGACGCTCGGCGTAAGGGAAGAACTGCTTCTGCACGACGAAGAAGCCGACGACGGCGAGCGCGAAAACGCTGACGACGCCCGCAATCACAATGCGGCGATAGTCGACCGCCCAAGTGACGACGGCGCGCAGCCGCCGATAGAACGGCGTCTGGTAGATGTGGTCCGAATCAGGATGGGGACGCAGCTTGGCGAAGTCGGGAAGAAGCTTGACGCCGAGATAGGGCGTGAACGTCACCGCGACGAACCATGAGGCGATCAAAGCGACGAGCAGCACCCAGAACATTGAACCCGTGTATTCGCCGACGCCTGAATTGGCGAAGCCGACAGGCAGGAAGCCCGCGGCGGTGATCAGCGTGCCGGTGAGCATCGGGAAGGCGGTCGACTCCCAGGCGAATGTCGCAGCCTTCATGCGACTGAAGCCCTGCTCCATCTTCACCATCATCATTTCGACGGCGATGATCGCGTCATCGACGAGAAGCCCGAGCGCGATGATCAGCGCGCCGAGCGAAATGCGCTGGAGATCGATGCCAAGCGGCCCCATCGAGATGAAAACGATGGCGAGCACCAATGGCACGGAAAGAGCGACGATGATTCCCGTCCGAAAGCCGAGCGAGACGAAGCTCACGCCGAGCACGATGACCAGCGCCTCCAGGAAGGAGCGGGTGAATTCGCCGATCGCCTCTTCGACGACCTTCGGCTGATCGGCGATCTGTTCAATGTCGACGCCGATAGGCGCCTTGTCGCGCATCTCCTGCACCGCCGCGCCGACGTTCTCTCCAAACTCGAGAACATTGCCGCCCTTCGCCATGACGGCGCCGACGACGATCGCCGGCTCGCCGTTAAAGCGCGCAAGAAAACTTGGCGGATCCTCGAAACCGGCATGAATGTCGGCGATGTCGCCAAGCCTGATCACCTTGCCGTTCGCTTCAACCGGAATGGCGGCGACGGCGTCGGCGCCCGTAAGGTCGCTCGTCACCTGGACGCGCACGCGGTTCGACGACGTCTCGAATACGCCCGCGTCGTTGATGGCGTTCTGCTTGGCGAGCGAATCGAAGATCGCCTGAGGCGCAATGCTGAGACCCGCAAGCTTCGCCTCGCTGAATTCGACGAAGATGCGGCGTCCTTGATCGCCGTAGACGTCGACCTTGACCACGTCCTGAACGGCAAGCAGCCGTTGGCGCAAGGCTTGAACCACCTTGTCGAGCACGTGGTAGTCCGCGCCGTCGCCGGTCACCGCATACATCACCGTATCGACGTCGCCATATTCGTCGTTGACCTGCGGGCCCACCACGCCGGCGGGCAAGGTCGGCGCAATGTCATGAAGCTTCTTGCGCAGCTGATAGAAGAGCTGTGGCACTTCCTTGGGCGGCGTCGTGTCCTTGAAGGTCGCCTGCATCGCCAGAAAGCCAGGCTTCGTATAGGTCTCGATCTTGTCGAGGAAAGGCAGCTCCTGGAGCTTCTTCTCAATCGGATCGGAGACCTGATCGCGTATCTCGGTCGCGGTCGCGCCGGGCCAAGAGGCGGAGACGACAGCCACCTTGATGGTGAAGGACGGGTCCTCCGCTCGGCCAAGCCGCAAATAGGAATAGAGCCCGGTGAGGCTGATCGCGACCATCAGAAACAGCATCAGCGTCGGCCGTTGAACGGCCCAGCGCGAGAGGTTGACGCCGCTCATCGCCGGCCTCTCACAGCGACTGCCGCGAAATGGCGCGGACCTTCATATTGGGATCGAGCTTGTGGACGCCGAGGACGACGATGTTGTCGCCGTCTTTCACGCCGCCGGCGACAAGCGCGTGATCGGTCTCGAGGCGCACCAGGGTCACCGGAACGAGCTGCAGATTTCCCTCGCCGTCGACCTTCCACAGCGACGGCCCGGCGCCTTGATTGTAGATCGCCGAGAGCGGCACGCTCAAGACGGGCTGCGCCTCGGCGCCGGAAATCCGCAGCGTGGCGCTCATTCCAAGCGCCACCGCCGAATCCGGATTGAGAATGGAAAAGCGCGCGGCGAAGGTCCGCGTGACGGGGTCCGCCGCGGGGCTCAATTCGCGCAGTTTGACTCGATAGACGACGCCGGGCTTCGACCAGAGCGTCAGACGCGCCTCGCCTTTTCCTGCCGCCGCCTCGAAAGCCTCCGGCAAGGCGACCGCGGCCTCCAATTCGCCGGCATGGGCGATGCGCACGGCGGGCTGCCCCGACGACACCACCTGCCCCGCGTCGACGAGCGTTTGAGTGACGACGCCGTCCGCCCCGGCGCGCAGCGTTGCATAGTCCAGCGCATTTCCGGCGAGTTCGACGGCGCGTTCGGCCCGCCGGAACCGCCCGCGCGCCTCTTCGCCGGCCGCGCGCGCCCGGTCGAGCGCCGCCTGCGCGACCCATCCCTTGTTGCGTAGCTGGGCGGCTCGCTTCTCATCGGCCAGGGCCTGCGTCTGCACCATGCGCGCCGCCGCGAATTCAGCGCCAGCCTGCTCTTTTTGCAGCCGGAGGTCCTGCTCGTCGAGCGCCGCAAGGGGATCGCCCGCCTTCACACGCTGCCCGACCTCGACGAAGCGCTTGACGACTTTGCCGGCGACGCGAAACCCCTGGTCGGACTCGACCCTAGGCCGGATGGTGGCGACAAATTCACGCGTCTGCGACTGGGCGGCGTAGCGCGCGGGGGCGACGAGCACCGGGCGCTCGGCGCGTTCGCTTGGCTGCGCCGAGGTTTGATCCTTGCCGTCGCAACCGGCCAGCGCCGCGGCCAGCAACGCGACAAGCGCATTAACACGCGAAGGAGAGCGGGACATGCAGCTTCATCCTGTGCGGCCAGGGCCTGTTGAGTCAAAAGTGATGTTTATTGAAAATCGTCAGTCATCATCCATTCGTCAACCGTCATCGCCAATTTTCGTACTGCCTCAACTCCTGGTCAGGGGGCCGAAACTATCCGGCGCGCGGCCGGACCGCTTGCTGAAGGGCGTCGGCGGGGCGTGTGTGGGGATTGTCGCCGCTAAATGATTCTTCTATATGCGGCCTGCTCTTGCGGGCGGGTGGGCCCGTCACAATCTTGGGAGAGCGAGGGGGAGGATCGCGCGGCGGGCTCACAGCGAGCCGCTGTCCTTCGCCTTTTTGAACCGGACCGCTTCGGGGTCCGGCGTCGCCAGCGAAAGGACATCGATATGGGTAAAATTATCGGCATCGATCTCGGCACGACTAATTCCTGCGTGGCCGTCATGGAAGGATCGAGCCCCAAGGTCATTGAAAACGCCGAAGGCGCCAGAACGACGCCGTCGATCGTCGCCTTTACCGACGACGGCGAGCGCCTCGTCGGTCAACCCGCCAAACGTCAGGCGGTCACCAATCCCGACAAGACCTTCTTCGCCATCAAGCGGCTGATCGGCCGCACCTATGACGACCCGATGACCAAGAAGGACATGGGGCTCGTTCCTTATCAGATCGTCAGGGCGAACAATGGCGACGCCTG
>JBFXJV010000207.1:0-6492 GCA_050174515.1 Methylocystis sp. | reverse complement strand
TCGGCATGCTCGATTTTCAGGACTGCGTGCTCGGCCATCCCGCCTATGACGTCGCGTCGCTGGGGCAGGACGCCCGCGTCGACGTGTCCGACGATTTGGAGTTGAAGCTTCTCGCCGCTTACGCCAAACTGCGGCGCGACGCCGATCCTGCGTTCGATATGGCGGCTTTCGCCAAGGCTTACGCGATCCTGGCGGCGCAGCGCGCAACAAAGATATTGGGAATTTTCGCGCGGCTCGATCAACGCGACGGCAAGCCGCAATATCTCGCTCATCTTCCGCGCGTTGAATCCTATCTTAGAAAAAGCCTGCGCCATCCGGCGCTGGCCGACGTCAGGGCTTGGTATGAGGCCAACATCCCCGGCTTGTTTCGAGACGCCTGACCGGCCAACGCCTGCGCCGGCGCCGAGCGTCGCCATGGTGTTCGCCGCCGGGCTCGGAACGCGCATGCGACCGCTGACCGAGACGACGCCGAAGCCGCTGGTTTCCGTCGCCGGCCGTACGCTACTTGACCGCGCGCTCGACGAATTCGAAGAGGCCGGCGTCGAAACGGCGATCGTCAATGTCCATCATCTTGCCGATCAGATCGAGGCTCATCTCGCCGGTCGCGCCCATCCGCGCATCGTCATTTCCGACGAGCGCGGGCTGCTGCTCGATCAGGGCGGCGGAATCAAGAAAGTCCTTCCCCTGATCGGAGACGATCCGTTTTTCGTCTGCAATACCGACGCCTTCTGGGTCGATGCGGCGCGCTCCAACATTCTTGCGCTCGCCGAAGCCTTTGACGCCGACAGGATGGATGCGGCGCTTCTGCTCGCGCCGACGATTGGAAGCGTCGGCGTCGACTGGGATGGCGATTTCGATCTCGACGCCGAGAGGCGCATTGTCCGACGCGATGGCCGCAAGCCCTATGTCTACGCCGGCGTCGGACTGATGAAGCCGCAGCTCTTCGCAGGCGTCGCCGACAATGTCTTCAAGCTCGCGCCGTTCTTTTTTGACGCCGCGAAAAGGGGACGGCTTTATGGCGTCGTCTCCAGCGGCCTCTGGCTTCACGTCGGCACGGTCGCCGCGATCGACGAAGCCGAGCGGGCGATCGCGGCGCGCCGGAGCTGAAGGCGATGCTCGCGCGCCGGCGCAATCTGTTCACCATTGCGCCTGGCGCGCCCTTTCTCGAAACCTTCGTTCGCGCGCTGCTCGATGGCGAGATCGTTCCGGCGCTGTCGCGCGACACGCCGCCGCTGACGATGGCGCGCGCCACGATCTATGTGCCGACGCAGCGCGCAGCCCGCGCGCTCGCCGCCGAATTCGCTCAGGCGCTGAACCAACGCGCGACGCTGCTGCCGCGCATTCTGCCGCTCGGCGCTCTGGAGGAGCGCGAGAACGCCGCGCTGATCGGCGTGGATTTCGACATCGACGCCGACGCGCCGCTCGCGGCGCCGCTCGAAGAGCTGGAGAGACGCCTGCTTTTATCGCAGCTCATTTTGCAATGGGCGGAAGCTTTGGGGCGCGCGATCATCTCGATCGATTCGACAGGCGCGCCCAATCTTCACGACAGCGAACCGCTGCTTGTCGCATCGACGCCCTCGGCCGCCTATGCGCTCGCCGCCGACCTTGGCGCGCTGATCGACGAATTGCACATTGAAGGCGTCTCCGTGGACGCCTTCGAAACGCTGAGCGACGACGCCTATAGCGAATTCTGGGCGATCACGACGCGATTTCTGCGGATCGCCCTGCGCGAATGGCCGCGGATTCTCTTTGAGCGCGGGCGGATCGACGCCAGCGATTATCAAAAGCGCCTGATTGAAGCGCAGATCGCGGCGCTTACGCGCGCGCCGCCGCTTACGCCGGTGATCGCGCTCGGCTCGACCGGCGCGCAACCGGCGACGGCGCTGCTGCTTGCCGCCATTGCTGCGCTTGAACATGGCGCGGTGGTTCTGCCGGGACTCGATCAGTCCATGAGCGAAGAGGTGTGGGCGAATGTGGGCAGGCCGGACGATGACGGAGAACCGGCCTTCACGCATCCGCAGACGATGTTGAAGCGCCTGCTCGCCGCGATGGGCGTCGCGCGCGACGAGCCGCGCGAGCTCGCGCGCCTGACTCCCGCGCTTGCGGCGCGACGAACGTTCGTGTCGCAAGCCATGGCGCCGGCGCAAGCGACTTCCGCATGGCGCGATTATCAGGCGCGCGAGAGCGACGGCTTCGCGTCGGCGCTCGAAGGCGTCATTTCGCTCGACGCGCCTGACGAGCGGCTCGAAGCTTTGACGCTCGCGCTGTTCATGCGCGAAGCGCTGGAGACGCCCGGCTGCACGGCGGCGCTTGTCACGCCGGATCGGCTCATCGCGCGGCGCGTCGGCGCCGAACTGCGGCGATTCGATATCGAGATCGACGATTCCGGCGGCATGCCATTGGCGCGGACGTCGATCGGCGCGCTGGCGCGGCTCATAGCGGCGATCGGATCGGATCGCGCGGGCGCCGTCAATGCCGCCGCGCTGCTTGCGCATCCTCTCGCCGCGCTTGGGCTGTCGCGCGCGCGTATCGCCGCGCTTGCGCCATTGATCGAGATCGGCGCGCTGCGCGTCTTCGCGCAGCCTGACGGGCGTTGGGCGCCGCGCGTCGCGTCGGCGCGCGAATTGGCGCGCGCGAAGCATGCGCATCCGGCGGCGCGCCGCATCACAGACGACGAATGGCGTGAAATCGAAGACGCCTTCGCACACATCGACGCCGCTTTCGCGCCGATTGCGGCTTTGGCGCCGGCGGCGTCGCTCTCGGATCGCGCGCGCGCGCATCGCGCCGCGCTCGACGCCGTGATCGCCGGCATCGAAGAGCTTGATGAAGAAAGCGCGTCGGCGCTGTTCGAACTCCTCGACCACCTCGTGCGCGCCGAGGCGCCGGCGGGGTTTGACGCGCATAATTATGCGGCGCTGTTCGACCGACTCCTTTCCGAGACGATGCTGCGCGGGCCGAGGCGCGCACATCCGCGGTTGAAGATTCTCGGTCCCTTGGAAGCGCGTCTCATCGACGCCGATCTCATTCTGCTCGCCGGACTGGACGAAGGCGTGTGGCCGCCGCAGACCGACACGGGCGCCTTTCTCAATCGCTCGATGCGCGCGCAACTCGGCCTGATGGCGCCGGAGCGGCGCATCGGACAGAGCGCGCATGATTTTATCATGGCGCTGGGCGCGAAGCGCGTCGTCTTAAGCCGCGCCGTCAAGCGCGACGGCGCGCCGACCGTCCCGTCGCGCTTCATCGCGCGTCTTACGGCGCTCGCGGGCGACGCCTTCGCCGACTGCAGGAAGCGTGGCGACGCCATGCTCGCCATCGCCGCGGCGCTGGATCGGCCAAAGGAGACGAAATCAATCGAACGGCCGCAGCCGCGCCCCGCTCTCGCGCTGCGGCCGCAAAGGCTGAGCGTTACCCGCATCGAACGTCTGCGCCGCGATCCTTACGCGATTTTCGCCGAATATATTCTCAAACTCACGCCGCTGGCGCCGATCGGCAGGGAAGCCGGCGCACGGGAAATCGGCATGGCGATTCATGACGCGCTTGCCGAATTCGTTGCGCGAAATCCTGGCGGCGCGCTGATGCAAGACGCGCGTGACGTTTTGCTCGGTCTCGCGCGCGAGAGGCTCGACGGCTTCATGGCCGATCCGTCTTTCGTGAGCTTCCAATGGCCGCGGATTGAAGCCGGTCTCGATCATGCGTTGAGCTTCGAACAGGCGCGCCGCGCGCGCGGCTGTGAGATACATGTCGAAATTTCTGGCGAGATGGCGCTGACGCTCTCCGATGCGAGCCTGTTTCGCGTGACCGCGATCGCGGATCGCATAGAGGTCGATCGAGACGGCGACGCTTATGTCTTCGATTACAAGACCGGCGCGCCGCCGTCCAACAAGCAGGTGAAGGTCGGCTGGGCGCCGCAGCTGACGTTGGAGGCGGCGATGATCGAAGCCGGCGCGTTCGCGGACGTTGGCGCGCGGCATGTCGCCGGGGCCGCCTATATCGGATTGGGCAAGGGCGGCAAGACACAATGGCTTGAATGGACCGATGCGGGCTTTGCCGACGTCGTCGCGTCGCATCGCGCGCAACTCCAAGAGCTTTTGTCGCAGTTTCGCGACGAGAAGACGCCGTACGTGTCGCGGCCGCATCCGGCATTCCTCAGCGACATTGGCGACTATGATCATCTCGCGCGGGTCAAGGAATGGATGCGCAGCGGCGGAGAGCCGGCATGAGTGAGCGACCCGTCGGCGGCCTGACGATCAGGCGCCAGCGGACGGCCTCCGATCCGTTTGCGTCCGCCTGGGTTTCGGCGCATGCCGGGTCGGGCAAGACGCACGTGCTTGCCCAGCGCGTTTTGCGCCTGTTGCTGGCCGGCGCGCGTCCATCGCAGATTCTCTGCCTGACCTACACGAAGGCCGCCGCCGCAAATATGGGGTCGCGGGTCTTCGACAGGCTCGCGCGCTGGGCGACGCTCGACGATTCTTCGCTCGCCAAGGACATCGCCGAGATGGGCGCAACAATCGGGTCGCGCGGCGATCTTGATTTCGCCCGGCAGCTTTTTGCGCGCGCCGTCGAGACGCCAGGCGGCCTCAAAATCCAGACGATTCACGCCTTCTGCGAGAAGCTGCTTCACATCTTCCCGCTCGAAGCCAATGTTCCGGCGTCGTTCCGCGTCGTCGACGATCTCGAACGCGCCGAACTGATGAACGCCGCGCGTCGGCGCGCGCTCGATGCCGCGACGCGTGATGGCGGGCCGCTGCGAAAGGCGCTGGAGTGCGTCGCCCGCCAGGCTTCCGCTGCGGCGTTCGACGCGCTTTGCGAGGAATTGCTGCGGCATCGCCAGAAAATCGCGCGCATGCGCGAGCAGGACGATTATGAAGCGAGAGTCTTCGCTGCCCTCGGTCTGCGCCCTGACGAAACCCTGGCGCGGATCGACGCGGCGATCATCGACGACGGCGAACCGCCGGCGGCATGGCCGGCGCTCGCCAAATTGCTGCGCGGCGGTTCGACAAACGACGGCAAGCTCGCCAGTTCATTAGAGGCGGCCTTCACGCTTGCGCCGCATCCGGATTGTATCGACGACTATCTCTCGGCCTTCTTTACGAAGGAGGGCGATCCGCGCGGCGTCGGAAAAGCTAAAATCGTCACTGGTCCGCTCGCCAAGCGCGAACCGCAGCTTCTCGCGCGCATGGAGGCCGAGCGCGACAGGCTCATTTTGCTCGTCGAAAAGCGCAAGGCCGCCGCCGTCGCCGAACGCTCGCTGGCGCTTCATGCGCTCGGCGACGCCATCCTGAGCGAATATGAGCACGCGAAAAGGCGGCGCGGTCTGCTCGACTATGACGATTTGATCGAAGGCGTGCGGCGCCTGCTCCATCGGTCGAGTCCGTCATGGGTTCTCTATAAGCTCGACGCGCAGATCGATCATATCCTGCTCGACGAAGCGCAGGATACGAGTTCGGCGCAATGGGACATTCTGGCGGCGATCGCCGACGAATTTTGCGCCGGCGCCGGCGCCCGCGAAGGAAGACGCGGTCCGCCGCGCAGCTTCTTCGCGGTCGGCGATGAGAAGCAGTCGATCTTTTCCTTCCAGGGCGCCGCGCCCGAAAGATTCGAGGCGATGCGGCGTGAATTTCGCGCGAGATTCGAACGCGCCGAGCGGCGCTTCGAAGCGGTGACGCTCACCCAATCCTTTCGCTCGGCGCCCGGCGTGCTGCAAGCCGTGGACGACGTTTTCGCGATTGAAGCAAATCGTCTCGGCCTGAGTTTCGATTTGCAGGAGCCGGCGCCAAGGCATGAGGCGTGGAAATCCGATGTCGCCGCGCTTATCGAAATCTGGGAGCCGACCGGCCCGGAAAAAGCGCCCGACCCGAGCGACTGGCGCCTGCCGCTTGACTATGCCGATGCAGGCGACCCCAATGAGAAGCTGGCGCAAAAGCTCGCGCGCAAGGTCAAGGCGCTGCTTGCGCCCGAAAACGGCGAATGCGTCGAGGATCGCGGCGCTTTGCGCTCGATCGAAGCCGGCGACATATTGATTCTCGTGCGCAAGCGCGGTCCGCTCTTCGAGGCGATCATTCGCGGCTTGAAGAGCGAACATATCGCGGTGGCCGGCGCCGACCGGCTCAATCTCGCGGATCACATCGCCGTGCATGATCTTATCGCGCTCGGACGCGCGGCGCTGCTGCCGCAGGACGATCTGACATTGGCGAGCGTGCTGAAGTCGCCCTTCTTTTGCTTCGACGATGATGATCTCATCGCGCTCGCGCCGGGCCGGCGCGCGTCGCTCATCGAAGCGCTCGTGGAGTCCGATGACCCGCTTAGCCGCGCCGCCGCCGAACGTCTGCAGCGTTTGCGGCGCGTCGCCGAACGCGCGCCCTTCGATTTCTACTGCCATGTTCTCGGCCCCGACGGCGGGCGCGCGCAACTCGTCGCAAGGCTTGGCGGCGTAGCCGTAGACGCGATCGATGAATTTTTGAAGCTCGCCGCGAGCGTCGAACGCGAACAGCC
>JBFXJV010000206.1:0-6509 GCA_050174515.1 Methylocystis sp. | reverse complement strand
CAGTGCCTGTGCCAGCCATAATGGGCGCGACAGTAACGCGCTTCCGCCAGAGTCGAGGAGCCGATCACAGCGGCCATCGCAATTCCAGACGTTAGCGCTAATGCTTTAATCTTGTTCGACGCCATTTTCACCTCCATACAGTTTAGACCGGAGACAACCTCGAGCGCGACCTTGATTACCTGTTCACCTTAGCAGCAATATACTCAGCTCAAGATATAGTCGCCGCTGTGGAAGCAACGATCTTTCGTGCCAACTTGTATTCATCTGCATCGTGTCAAGTGTCTACTGCACCAAATCCATAAATTATTTTTTCTATCTTTAGCGTTGCGATATAATAAGCAATATTTACAGGCGACCTGCCATCATTGCTGTAAACCATTCGCGAACCGCAATTTGCTAAAGTTCTGGTCGCGCGACGGTATAAGTTTCATCAGGCGTCGATATAAAATCGGCGGGACGATTCCCGCGCCGGGGAGTGCGCATGCGCGTTTTGGGCATTGAAACCACTTGCGACGAGACTGCGGTCGCGGTCGTGTCGGAGCGGCTCGGCGAACAGGGCGGCGCGATCCTGTCCAATGAGGTTCTGAGCCAAATCGCCCGTCACGCGGCCTTTGGCGGCGTCGTGCCGGAGATCGCGGCGCGCGCCCATATCGACGTGCTCGACCGATTGATCAGGCGCGCGCTGGAGCGCGCCGCGACCGAGGCGAAGGACCTCGACGCGATCGCCGCGGCGGCCGGTCCAGGACTGATCGGCGGCGTTCTTGTCGGGCTCACGGCCGGCAAGGCCCTGGCGCTTGCGCTCGGCAAACCTTTCATCGCCGTCAATCATTTGGAGGCGCATGCGCTGACGGCGCGGCTGACGGACAGGCTCGACTTTCCCTTTTTGGCGCTTCTGATCTCCGGCGGACATACGCAACTCGTCGCCGTGAGAGGCGTCGGCGATTATCGGCGCCTGGGGTCTACCGTCGACGACGCCGCCGGCGAGGCGTTCGACAAGGTCGCCAAAATGCTGGAGCTCCCCTATCCGGGAGGCCCGCAAATTGAGAAGCTGGCGCTTGAGGGCGACGCGCATCGATTCGACTTCCCACGCCCCATGCTCGGCCGGGAAGGGGCGGATTTTTCGCTCTCGGGCCTGAAAACCGCCGTGCGGCAGGAAATCCTCAAGCTGCAAACGCCGAATGACAAGGATGTGAGGGATTTCGCGGCCTCCTTTCAGGCCGCGATCGTCGACGTGATCGTGGACAGAGTGCGCTCGGGCGTCCGGCTCTTCACTAAAACTGAGGGGCGGGCGCCGCTGGGTCTTGTCATCGGAGGCGGAGTCGCCGCCAACGGCGCCATCCGCCGCGCGCTGGTGCGGCTTTGCGCTGAAAGCGGCCTGCGTTTCATCTCGCCGCCCGCGACGCTCTGCGCCGACAATGGCGCGATCATCGCCTGGGCGGGGCTCGAGCGATTGAAGCGAGGACTGACCGATGGGTTGGACTTTGCGCCGCGTCCGCGCTGGCCGCTTGACGCCGAGCCGAGCCGATCGCATCACGGCAAGGCTTGAGGCGCGCCGCGCGATGCGATTTCTTTTCCTGGCGGCGCTTGTGGCCATGACGCTCGCGCCGACTCCGCAACCCGCCGGACTCCTCGCCGAAGAGCCGACCTTCGCAGGCGTGCGCGTGCTTTACGGACCCGGCGATGGCTTCGGTTCGGTCGATGCGCGTCTCATCGGCGATGCGCGCCGTTCGATCGATATGGCGGCCTATGTCTTGACTGACCGCTCTCTGCTGGCGGCGCTCGGCCGCGCCGCCACGCGCGGCGTCACGGTGCGCATCTATCTCGACGGCCAAGAAATGGGCCGCGGCGCTTCAGCGATCGAGGAGATCGCCGACGCGCCCAATATCGAGGTGCGCCGCAAGGGCCGATCGCGCGATCTGATGCATCTAAAGTCCTATCAGGTGGACGGACGCGTCTTGCGCAGCGGCTCGGCGAATTTTTCCGTCTCCGGCGAAATCTATCAGGACAATGACCTCATCGTGATCGACAGCCCGCAAATGGCGGCGCGGTTTCGCGAAGCCTTCGAGAGGCTGTGGTCGCGTCCGGACAACCAGCGGATCGGCTTCAGATGACGCGGGCGCCGGTCGCAGTTCTTGGCGCGGGCGCATGGGGAGTCGCGCTCGCCAATGTCGCCGCCCAGGGCCGCACGCGCGTTCCGCTATGGGCGCATGATGCGCGGACGGCAGAAGCGCTCGCGCGCGACCGCGAGAATAAGCGCCGACTGCCGGGTCTGACGCTCGCCGCCGCCGTCGCGCCGACGGCCGATATTTCGATATTGCGCGAAGCGGAAATCGTTCTCGCTGTCACGCCCGCCCAAGCGATACGCATGACGGCGCGCGCCGCGCGGCCTTATCTTCGCGAGGGAGCCGCCTTCGTCATTTGCGCCAAGGGCATTGAACGCGACGGCCGCAAATTCATGAGCGAAGTTGCGCGCGAAGAACTGCCCCGGGCCGGCGTCGCCGTGCTCTCGGGACCGAGCTTTGCTGCGGACGTTTGTCGAGGGCTGCCGACGGCGGTCACGCTCGCGGCGCATGACGAGCAGCTGGCGCGGCGCCTTTGCGAGGAGCTTTCGACGAAGACGTTTCGACTTTATCGCTCGACCGACATGCGCGGCGTCGAAATTGGCGGCTCGGCAAAAAATGTTCTCGCCATCGCCGCCGGAATGAGCCACGGCCGCGGACTCGGCGCAAGCGCGCAGGCGGCGCTCATCGCGCGCGGATTTGCCGAACTGATGCGACTCGGGCGCGCGCTAGGCGCGCGACAGGAAACGCTGATGGGACTGTCGGGACTGGGCGACCTCGTTCTTACCTGCAGCTCGTCCCAATCGCGCAATTTTGCGTTGGGCGAAGCGCTGGGGAAGGGAGAGTCGGCGCAGGACGCCGCGCATGGCAAGCTTGCCGAGGGCGCCTTTACGGCCCGCGTATTAGTTGAAATGGCGCGCGCTCATGACGTCGAACTGCCGATTTCCGAGGCTGTCGAGGCCATTCTTTCTGACCGCCTGAGCGTCGACGGCGCCATTGAAGCGTTGCTGATGCGTCCGCTCAAAGCGGAGGACTGATCGCGAACCTCGCGGGAGCTGAAGCTTTCCTAATTCGAATCCAGGATTTCGCGCATCTTCACGGCGAGCTGTTCCAATGTGAACGGCTTCGTGAGCAGATTCACCCCAGCGTCGAGAACGCCGTTGTGCACGATCGCGTTGCGCGTATAGCCGGTAATGAAGAGAATGTGGAGACTGTGCCGTCGAAACACCGCTTCCCGCGCAAGACGGGCGCCATCCATGTCCGGCATGACAACGTCGGCAAGCATCAGGGCGATGTCGGCGTGTCGGCGGATGACCTCGATCGCCGCGCGTCCATTCGCGGCCTCCAAGACCGAATAACCCAATTCCCGCACGGCCTGTGTGATCACGAGGCGCGCCGCGTCATCGTCCTCGACGATAAGCACCAGTTCTTCCGGCTTGCCGAGCGGTAGATGGACAGGCTTTGACGGCGGCGCCGTATCCAGTGCGGGCGTTTCGACGGCGTTGAAGCGCGGCAGATAGAGCTTGATGCAGGTTCCACGTCCCGGTTCGGAATAAATTTTGATGTGGCCGTCAGATTGTTTGACGAAACCATGGACCTGCGAGAGTCCCAGTCCCGTGCCTTGGCCCACAGGCTTCGTCGTGAAGAACGGATCGAACGCCTGGTCCACGACCTCCGGCGGCATGCCCCGTCCCGTGTCGGTGACGGCGATCATGACATATTGGCCGGGCTTTGCCTCGGTGTTCTCGGCGGCATAGCCGTCGTCGAGGTAACAATTCGCCGTCTCGATCGTCAGCTTGCCCCCGTCAGGCATCGCGTCGCGCGCATTGACGGCGAGGTTGATGAGGGCGCTCTCCAACTCGTGCTGATCGATTTTCGTCGTCCAAAGCCCGCCAGCAAGGACCGTTTCGAGTTTGATATTGTCGCCGAGCGCGCGGCGCACCATGTCGGAGACGTTGGAGACGAACCGATTGGGATCGAGCGGTCGCGGCGACAAGGGCTGACGTCGCGAAAACGCCAGCAGCCGGCGAACCATAGCGGAGGCGCGATCAGCGCCGTTTATCGCCGAATCGATCAATTGCGCAGAATCGCCCGCAGCGTCAGCAAGCTTTCGCTTCAACAGATGTAGACTTGCAACGATGATGCCCAGCATGTTGTTGAAGTCGTGCGCGATGCCTCCGGTCAGGTGACCGATCGCTTCGAGCTTATACGCCTGCCGTAACTGCGACTCGAGCGCTTCGCGGCGCGTCGTTTCCGAGATCAACTGGTCGTATGCGGACTTTAGCGAGTCGCGCGACGTCTGCAGCGCGCGCATCTGCCTTTGCGTATTAAGAAGCGCAAATGAGCCAAGCGCCAGAACGATGCCTCCCAAGGCCCAAATGGCCGCGTCGAACTGTCCGCCGGCGGCTTGGACGTTGCGCTCGCGCACATCGAGCAAGTCTTCTTCCGTTTCACCCATTGTTTCGATAATGACGCGCAGCCGGTCCATCAGCGCCTTGCCGCGCTCGGACTTGACGAGCTGAACGGCTTTGTCGACATGCCCCGCGCGCACACCTGCGATCGCATCGTTGAAGATCGCAAGCCTTTCGCCAAGTAGCGGTCGCAGCTCAGCGATCGCCTTGAGCTGCGTTGGATTGTCTCTTACGCGCTCGGAAAGTCGGTCAAGAACGGCAGTTAAATTGCGCGCCGCGTCGCGGTATGCGTCGAGATAGCTTTCGTTCTGGGTGATGATAAAACCGCGTTGGCCGCTTTCGGCGGCCTGCAGCAATCCATAAAGCTGGTAGAGATCGTTTTGCACCCATATGGTTTGGCGCAACCAAGCGCCTGCCGTTCGGCGTTGGAATTCGGCGTGCACAGCCACATAGCCGGCAAGCGCCAGCACGGCGAATCCCAAAGCGACGCCAAGAATACCTGAAGCAATGAATTTACGTGAGGGAGACATGTTGTTTCGGCGACAGGATGAACGCGCGTCAGTCGACGACGCGCGTAAAAGTTGAGAAAAGTTAGGGCGCCTGTCGCACGGCGCCTTTCGCTGCGCTCGTCGTCATCGACGCGTAGGCGCGCAGCGCCGTCGTAATTTTTCGCGACCGGGGTTTGGCCGGCGCGAAGCCCTTGGCCGCCTGTTCGGCGCGTCGCGCCGCCAATTCATCTTCATTGACGGCGAGGGCGATCCTGCGCGACGGGATGTCGATTTCGATCCGGTCGCCGTCTTGCACCAAAGCGATTACGCCGCCTTCCGCGGCTTCGGGCGACACATGTCCGATGGACAGCCCCGCCGTTCCGCCGGAAAATCGGCCGTCTGTGACCAGCGCGCAAGCCTTGCCGAGCCCCTTCGACTTCAAATAGCTCGTCGGATAGAGCATCTCCTGCATGCCAGGTCCGCCTCGCGGGCCTTCATAGCGGATGACGACGACATCGCCAGACTTTACGTCGCCCGTAAGAATGCCCGACACTGCGGCGTCCTGGCTTTCATAGACCTTGGCGGGGCCGGAGAACTTCAGGATCGAATCGTCGACGCCGGCTGTTTTCACGATGCAGCCATCGAGGGCGAGATTGCCGGTGAGCACAGCGAGGCCGCCATCCTTTGAGAAGGCGTGCGCCACATCCCGTATCGCGCCTTTTTGGCGATCGTCGTCGAGCGCCTTGTATCGCCGCTCCTGGCTGAAAGCGACTTGCGTCGGAACGCCGCCCGGCGCGGCGCGGAAGAATGTGCGCGCGGTCTCGCTCTGAGTCACCCCAATGTCCCAGCGCGCGACGGCGTCGCTCACCGAAGGGCTGTGCACCGTCGGCAGATCGCCGTGCAAAAGCCCAGCGCGCAGCAGTTCGCCAAGGATTGCGATGACGCCGCCGGCGCGATGCACATCTTCGAGATGAACGTCGGGCGCAGAGGGCGCGACCTTGCACAGAACCGGGACGCGTCGCGACAGCCGGTCGATGTCGGCCATGGTGAAATCAACCTGCGCTTCATGCGCCGCCGCGAGGAGATGCAGCACGGTATTGGTCGAACCACCCATGGCGATATCGAGCGTGATGGCGTTCTCGAAGGCTTCGAATGTCGCGATCGAACGCGGCAGCACGCTTTCGTCGTCCTGCTCGTAATAGCGGCGCGCCAGATCGACGATGAGATGGCCGGCTTCGACAAAGAGGCGTCGACGATCGGCATGCGTGGCGAGAGTCGATCCGTTGCCGGGCAGCGACAGTCCCAGAGCCTCGGTCAGACAATTCATGCTGTTCGCCGTGAACATGCCGGAGCATGATCCGCAGGTCGGACAGGCGGAGCGCTCGATCGTCGCGACGTCCGCCTCGCTGACCGAATCGTCCGCGCCGGCGATAATCGCGTCGACCAGATCGAGCGCATGCTCCTTGCCGGCGAGCACGACCTTTCCGGCCTCCATCGGTCCGCCGGAAACGAACACTGTCGGAATGTTGAGACGCAGCGCCGCCATCAGC
>JBFXJV010000205.1:0-6557 GCA_050174515.1 Methylocystis sp. | reverse complement strand
CCGATCCTACCGCTTTGGCTACGCCCGGCGCTGCTCGCGGGAGTCTCGATCGTCGAACGCCAGGGACCGGCCATGCTGGCACGGCTCCAAAGCAAAACCATTGGTCAAAACCCCACGCGCTTTAGCGAACTCGCCACGACCATGCTCGGCACTCCACCCGAGCCCAAGAAATTATCATTATTGCAGCGTAATTGATAATATCTCGCCAAAGGATTCGCAAATAAGCTGCAGTAACGCGCGCGAAGCGGCGCATTCTTGCAATTAAGTGCAACGCGACAACGTTTCTAGGGTCGGCAGCGACGTCACGCTCTTCGACGCGCATGAAACCGATGTCGGCGTACCCGCAGAGTGTGGATATAGGCGAGGGTTTTTTATCACTGGAGGCGGATCATCGGTCCGCTACGCATAGGCGGCACCGAAACACATTCCGGCATCGGATCGTCGCGATTGAGAAACGACGGCTTACCAACAATGAACATCATCGTTGCGCCGACATCCTCGGCAGCGAGCTTGCGCAATTCTGCCGAGAGGGAGCTTCGCGCGTCCTGATCCTCATAGCGGGTCGGCATCTAGCGCCATTTGCCGCATCGGCAAGCCATCTTTTCGTACCGCCCCCAGACCAATAGTTCGACGACGGAAACGACGATCGTTGAATGTTACCTCGGTAGCATCGCCGCTTCCAATGTTCTCTCCCTCACGCAGGAGCGGGCAAACGATCCGCGCCATCCTTGTAGCCGACATGACAGCCAAAGCGATTGGATCGCCGCACGACAAGACCGCGATGGGGCCCTCAAATAAGCGAAAGACTGACCTGCGTTTCTTCCTGTCGACGTGCGCACGGCTGGCGCCGCTAGAATCTTGCACTCAGAGTGACATATGCGGCGCGCGGCGCCCCCGGCGTAATGTTGTTGTTGTTGTGCGCGAACACATAGTACCGGGCGCCCGCCAGATTTTCCACATTGAGCTGCCCCGAGACATTCTCGCTCAACTTGACGAACAGCGCGCCGTCGACGCGCGCGTAACCCGGCACGACGACGAAATTGTCGATCGCCGGATAGAATTTGGAATTGTAGACGACGCCGGCGCCCACCCCCAGAACGCCCGGACCAGCGTCAACGAAAGAGGAAATGTCGTATTTGTTCCAGAAGGAGAACGTGTTTCTGGGCACTGAGGGATTGGTCTTGCCGACGTCAGTGAAGAACGGCGTCCGCACGGTCGGCGTTCTGTCAGTGCTGACGACGCGCGCATCCTGATAGCCATAGCCAAGCGAAATCTCCCACTGGTCGGTAACATTGCCGACGAGCGCAAGCTCGCCGCCTTGCGTCCTGGTGTTAGCGAGAATGGACGTCGTCGCATTGACAGTGAGCTGCTGGTTCGAACGATTGAGCTGATAAAGAGCGCCAGTGAAGAGTAAAGCTGGCAGCAGCTGCGCCTTGAATCCCACCTCGAAATTTTCGAAGCCTTGCGGCGCCAGATTGGCGACGGTCGGAAACAGCACGTTGAACTGATCTCCCGCCACTGGCAGGAAGCTTCGCGAATAGGAGCCGTAGAGCGAAAGATTTTCGATCGGTTTGAAGACAAGGCCGAAGCGCGGCGACCACACATTGTCGACGCGGCGCAGCTGGCCTCGGAAATCCGTTGGGCCGGTGTCGAAGCCGGTGAACGTCAGATCAAACCGGTCGAACCGCACACCCGCGATCAGGTCGAAATATCGCGTGAGTTCGATCTGATCCTGAACATAGCCTGCGGCGAGATTCAGATTGGTGTGGCGACGGCGGTTGGGGTTGGCGAACACCACCGGGAAATATGCTGTCGGCGTCCAGAACGGCGTCGTCACGCGCCGATTTGCGCAGGAGAAATTGAAGCAAGAGAGATTGCGGTTGTCGTCCGTCCTCTGATTGCCGACCTCGGCGCCAAACATAAACGTATGACGGATGTCCGGCGTCATCTGCCATTTGTAGACGAGGTCCGTCTGGTTGAAGATATTCTGGCGCGGATTCGAATTGACGTATCCGCCGAGACGCGCGATGCCGGCCGGCGTGACTGTCGTCGCGACAGGATTGAGACGCGTCGTGACCACGCCCAGACCCTGATCCGGGAACGTGTTTTGGTAGCGCTTCTCATAATCCGCATAGACCGTCTGGTTGCGGATGTTGAGGCCGAAATCCGTTGTGTGATCGAAGGCGAGCGCCGCGCGATTGAGATCGACTTTGGCGTAATTGACCGATTCCACCGAGGGATTGCCAACGCCGAAGAAAGCGTCGGTCGGCGCCGGCGACGGATATCCCGGATAGATCGACGAGCCTCCAAAAACGAATCCGCCCACTGACGGAATGCCGCGATCGGCTGTGCGGCGATCGCGGAAATGCTCGTAGCTCAGCGTGATGAAGGTCTTTTCGAGCGGATGCCAGGTCATCGTCGGATTGACGCCATAGCGCTCGAGCTTGAAGAAGTCGCGGTAGCCGTATGATTGCTCATAGAGTGCATTGAGGCGGACGGCGAGCGTATCGTTGATCGCGTCGCCGAGGTCGATCGTGACCCGCTTTCGAGCGAAGCTGCCCGAACTGACCATGATCGACCGCAGCCGTTCGCCGTCAGCCTTTTTAGTGACGCGATTGACGACGCCGCCGCCGCCGCCGCGTCCGAAGATCAGCGCATTCGGTCCTTTGAGGACCTCGACCGCCTCAATGTTATAGAGATCGCGATAATATTGCGCGTCGTCGCGGATGCCATCCGTATAGAAGTCCGCGGTCGTGTCCTGTCCGCGGATCGTGATCTGGTCGCGATTGCCTTCGCCTTGCGCGACGGTAACGCCGGGCACATACATCAGCGCCCGATTGAGATCGATGCTGTTGCGGTCCTGAAGCTGCTGCTTCGTGAGAATCGTGATCGATTGAGGGATATCGATGATCGGCGTGTTCGTTTTCGTCGCCGTCGACGTTCTTCCCGCGAAATAGCCGATAACATCCGTCGGACCGCGGCCGAGCGCCGTGGCGGGAAACAGCGGACGGTCGCCGCGAGCGCCCCCCACGGAGGGAGCCGCGGTCTCGGCCGGCGCGCGGGTCGTCGGAATCACCCGAGCGCTGCGTCGTGCGCCTCCAACGTCAATGCGGGGCAAGCGTCTGGCTCCGCTCGCGGAGAGCGCATGCGAGGCGACAGGTTTCGGCTTCGCCTGGGGGATTGCGCGGGGCTTCTCTGGCGGGGCGTCGACTCTCACCGCGGGCAAGGGTCGGGATTGGGGTTGCGCGTGCGCCGGTAGGCCGAAGCTCGCCGTCAGCGCAGCGGCAAGACCTAAGGCGACGAACGGAACTGCGCCGGTCATCCGATCAAACGTCGTGTGACGAGATGTGCTACGCGGCTGCAATGATGTCGATTGTTTCTGAACCATGTCTCCCCTCCTGGCGCCCTAAGTCACAGAAGAAGGACATGAATAAATTTTCTATTTGAAAACTGTCAATTACAACAGGGACTAGTATGGAAGTGTTCCAAGCCAATATTTCTGATTTGCAACGGGGTGTTGCGACAATGTATCACGATTGGAATATTTCCAAGTTTCCAATAGTGACAGACGTCAATGCCGCGCCACGATCGGAGGATTGAAGCGCGAGTCGCAGCATAAATTCAGCAGCGCGCTTGATCATCGGTAGTTGAAAGCAACGACACCGAATTCTGGCAGCGTTTGAGCATAGCACTCGTAGTCCCTCAGGAGCTCCTGCACCTCGTCGGCCACGCGAAAGAGCGCACGACGACCCAGCGCTTCGGCAGTAGGTCTATAGCCTCTTTGAGGCCGGAGAGTTTAAGCCTCGCGGAGCTCGACACTATCCCTTGCTCAAAATCGGTGTCGCCAGCAACGACAGCCCAAATTTGACGTCAGACATCTTTTCCAACAAGCGGGAAATCGATGCGGCGCCTCGATTGAGCTGCAAGGCGCCCTGCATTCCAGGTCGGCTGATGTCGCCGTGGTTCGCCCAAATAATTAGACGAGGTTCGATCGTCGACCTGAATGCCCTCGAACACATACGGCGGATCGACTTGGTCGTGCATCGCCCGCCACAAGGCGACGCGCACCGCCGTGCTGTGTGTCGCAGCTGTTCGCGTGTCATGCATAATGTCCTCTTTCGTTTAGATTTTTGAAAAAACGCCGATGACAGCATGTTCAGCCACACGCAAGGCGCGTTAGCATGCTTCAATAATTGCGTTTCCGATCCGCATCGTCACGTCTCACTCTCGCTTATTTCATTCCCGCCGCCTCGCGCAGATAACGCCCGTTGACCCAGCCACGCACAGAAGAATCGTCCGGCCGCTCAACTTTGCACCATCTCTTCGCGTGGGAGATCTTGCAGCCGGGGCTTTTTTCAGCACGGCTCCATCCGGGAATTGCGCGATAAGTTTGGCGCGCGGCGGCGCCTCCTCGCGCAAACTGCGACCGTTCGTTCCTGCGCCTGTCCCCTTCCAGAAATCCGGGTCGCCCGAAAGGCTGTCCGCGAACTCCCCAGCGTTCTCGGCCTCATTCTTTCTTGCCGACGCAACCGCCAGCGAGCGATCGGCGATCGTCCCGTGCTCGTCGGAATTCAGGGCAAGCCTTTGGGAATCGGACCAAGAGTCCGCTCGCGTCGAGAGAGCGACGACAACTGCCACCACACATGAAAATGCGGTCTGCCGCATGTTCGATATCCTCTCTATTGGCGCGTTGGCTTCGGACGAAACAGGAGCGCTCCCCTCTTTCAGCGCAGCGCCATCGCCAAAAACCGGGCGACGACCGCGCCCGAAGTGTCTAGCAGTTCAAGTTGGTCGCCGCTGATGCGGTAACGTTCCACCTTGACGAGCGATTGCAGGAAGAGCCGCTCCTGCTCCGTGCCCTCGAGGCAAGCCATGATCGTGCCCGCCATCCGGCTGAGACGGAGTTTGTCGCCATCGAGATCGAAGCCGCCCGTAATGCGGTTGCACCCGCCGCTGCCGGAAACGCGTTGCTCATGGGCGGCGAAGATCAGATGCGCTTCGCGCTGTCGTTCCGCCGTCCGCGTCAGCGCATCGGCAAGATGCGTCAGCTTCCAATAAGTGTTGCGCAACGGGCTGCCAGCGGCACTCGGTGCGGATGTCCACTCCCGGCGCGTACGCGGACCAGCAGCATCCTGAGCGGCTCGTCGCCGGCGCCGAAGGCGGGATAGGTGCGATCCGTGATGAAAGAGAGATGGCCGCCGAGCGTCACCGTGGCGCACACGGCGTAGCGATGTCCACGACGAATGGCGGCGGCATCATAGTCGATCTCAAAGCGGAAAGGCGGGTTGCCAGCCGGCTCCACCCGCGCGCGCCCCAATACCTCGGCGGAGGCGTCGACGCACGAGACATCCAACAGCACGGCCTCAAACACCGCCTCGGGCGGGAGCGCGATACGCTCTCGATACCAAGCCTCGCCGCGAAGCGTTCCGGCGCGCGCCGGCACGCAGAAAGAAAGAACAACTAGAGCCAGCACGCAAAATGAGGAACGGAGCACTGCTTTTTTCTCCCGATGGATGGAGGCGTCGGAATACGGCGGCTTCCATCCAATTTAGTGGTTCCTCGTCCTCAACCAACCAACCTCAGAACGGCGCCCTCGCGGCCTTATGGAACTTCCACGTTACGTCGCCGGACAGCGCAATGTCGTCGGGATCGAAGGTCATCACCGACACGCCGGGCCAGAGGTTAAACTTCGAAACTGGTCACTGGAAAGCGTGCGGCAAGACTCCTGCCTAAGGATTTCTATCGGAGGAATTTCGCTCCGTTGCGTGTTTTGGCTGCGATTGACCAGAGAATGATTGCTTCTTGAAGCGGCACGCCCTCGCACGCGGCTTGAGCGAGATAGCCCGAACGCAGACCATGAGCCGAATATTGCGTCAGCTCGAGGTCGGCGGCGACGCATCGCGACTTGATGATGCCGTTGACGCTTTGCGGATCGAGCGCGGCGGCGCCGATCTCGGCCCATGTGTAGATTTCGGCTTCATTATGAGACCGACGCGTCCAGTCAATCCAGTCGGTCAGGCCCGTTCAGGGTCACCGATATTTCTGCCTCATTTTAGACTGAAGCAAAAATTTTTCGGTCTCAATTGAGATTCGTCAACCAGTCGACCGACCGACGTTCCTCGTGACGACGTTGCCGATTATCCACCAACAAATTCAGGCCAGCAGCGCATGTTAAGAACTGCGAGGTCCGGCGAGTAACCTCGGTTTCATTTGATACTCGAGTCTCAACTGAGACTGAACAAAAATGTGGAATGGCTCCCGGTCTCGCATTGAAACCGAAATCGACAGCAGCGCCACTCCGCCTGTCGCGTCGAGGCCAACCAAGCTACAAACGTTCTTTTCAAGGCGAATGCCCAGAACCGCGATTGTCGTCATCGGCTTGCCTCCTCTCCTCCTTCAACACTGCCACGATTGCGGGGAGGAGGAGCGGGCCATTACATAATTTCCGACAAGCACAGCCAGAGCGCAGGAAAATGCGTAAGTTCCGTCGGATCGTGATTAATTTTTTTTAATGAGTTTGTGTGAACGACGCCATCACAGGTTCACAATGCTTTCGT
>JBFXJV010000204.1:0-6599 GCA_050174515.1 Methylocystis sp. | reverse complement strand
GGCGAGGGCGGCCATGATTTACCGGTCCGCGCCGCCGTCGCGATTTCGACGCCGCTCGACCTTGCCGCGACCTGCGCGCGCATGATGGCGCCGCGAAATTTCGCCTATCATCGCTACCTGCTCGATCAGATGAAACGCGAGGCGCTGGCGCCGGGCGCCGCGCTGACCACGGCGGAACGCGCGGCGATCGCCGGCGCCCGCAATGTCTATGAATTCGACGACCTCTTCGTCGCGCCGCACTTCGGCTATCGGAGCGCGCCGGACTATTATGAAGCCAACGCCGCGAAGAATTTCCTCGCCGGCGCCGCGGCGCCGACATTGATCCTGCATGCGCTCGACGATCCCTGGATTCCGGCGGAATGTTACGCGGCGATCGACTGGTCGCGCCTGCCGAAGATCGAGACGGCGTTTTCGCCCGGCGGCGGCCACATGGGCTTTCATGACGCAGAGAGCCTCACGCCATGGCATGATCGCGTGACCGCGCAATGGCTCGCGCGGCAAGGCCTCAGCCCCCGACGCCTGTTCGAGACGCAGTAGAGGCCGCGAATGGACGCACGCCAGACCATGGTGTTCGGCGACAAGGCCGACGACTATCGCGCCTTTCGCCCGCATTACCCGGAGGCGCTTTTCGCCTGGCTCGCTGAGGTTGCGAAAGCGGACCGCCTCGCCTGGGATTGCGGCGCGGGGAGCGGGCAGGCGGCATTCGGTCTTTCGCGCCATTTCGCGCGCGTGCTCGCGACGGACGAGGATTCGCGCCAGCTGGCGCGCGCCCCGACAGCGCCCAATATCGATTATCGATTGGCGCGCGCGGAGGACGATCTCGGCCTGCGTCAAGAGGTCGACCTCATCGCCTGCGCCTGTTCGATCCATTGGTTCGACCTCTCAGGATTTTACCAGAATGCGCGGCGCGCCCTGCGCCCCGAGGGGATCATCGCGGCATGGACCTATGACTGGCCATGGACGCAGGTCGCAGAGATCGATGCAATCCTGCGCCGGCTCAGGGAGGATATTCTCGGCCCGTTCTGGGGCGAGAACGCGTCGCTCTATTTCAATCGCTATGAAACCCTGCCGTTTCCCTTCAAGGAGATCGAAAGTCCGCCGTTTCATACGCCGGTCGCGCACTCGAAAAGCGAATTCGTGAACTTTCTGAAGACTTGGTCGGCGGTCGAGAAATACCGGCTGCGCCATAAGAGCGATCCCTTGGCGCTGATCGATCAGGAGCTCGAGGACGCGTGGCGCGCGCATCCGCCGACTCTGCCGTTGGCTGTCCCGCTTTACATGCGCTGCGGCGTCAACGCGCCATAAGCTTAAGAATTGATGCGCGCTATCCTACGTCTCGCCCTAAACTTTCCCTAAATTTGCCGGTTTCGTGACGACGATGAACAGATCGTCGCGTTGAGCCGATGCCATGTGTCTCCTTTAGGGGGATCGATCAGCATAAGGATTGCAACATGCTCGAGGCCGGCAGAATTTACAAAGTCACGACGCTCGTGAATTGCGAGGGCGCCTGGGATGAGGAAAGTGACCTTTGGACCGTCACGGCGGTCGAAGGCACCTGCGCCAAGCTCAGAAATGACGCTCGCGAGGATAGAATCGTCGATACTGCGTCCTGGAACTTCGTCAAAGCCGAAGCGGTGGAAAAGTAGCGACTGAACGCCGAGGGGTTCCGGGGCAGAGGTTGTTCCGGCGGAAATCCCGCTCCCGGCCGTCAGCCGCGCGTTTCGCGCGGATCGGTAATGGCCGGCGTGCCGTTCAGATTGAAATCGTATCGCCGGCCTCGCATCTCGCTTTGGCGAAGGCGTTCGCTTTATCCCTGGACGAGATCGCGCCGCGTTCAGGCGGACTCGCCCGAACGCAGATAACGTGATCGGTTCTAATGATTTAGAGCGCGCTCTGCGCAAAAAGCCGGCTCCGACTTTTTCGCAGCGCGCTCTACGGCTGCTCCATCAACTCCTCTGCGGAAAGCCGCTCAAGCGCCTGTCGGCGCTTCTTGGACGCGTAGCTTGGATCGGCGAGCCACACGATGCCGGCGAGGCAGATGAACGTCACTGAGCCGAGCAGAAAGTCATCGTTGAGCGCAAGGATCGCCGCCTGCTCGCGAATGAGTTGCGCCGCTCGGCTGTGCGCCGCTTCTTGCGACATGCCCATCGCCTGCATGCGATCCAGAAGTGACGTCAGCGGATCGAGCGAAGCGAAGCGCCGTCCGCCGAATTGATCGGCGAGGTCGAGTTGATGGAACGGCGTTCGCCGGAACAAGACGACGCCGAGCAGGGTGATGCCGAACGCGCCGAAAACCGTGCGCAGCATCGCTAGCTCCTCCGCTGCGCGGATCAGCCGTTCGCCAGCAAGTCCAGTCATGGCGAGCGTCGCAAGCGGCGCAAAGAACATGGCGAGCGAGAAGCCGAAAAAGAACATCGGCGTCGTTACGTTATCAAACGAGGCGCTCCTATCGTAGTGGCCGAGCCACGCGAAAGTCGCCGCGAGACCAATGAAGTTGAAAAACACGATGAGTCGCGCGTCGACGTTCCTTGTTAATTCATGCACGACGGCGGCGGCGGCCATCGCCAGGAAAATCATGGTCAGATAGACCATGCCCGCGAGCGAAGACGTGTAGCCCAGCAGCACCTGCAATTGCACGACTAACACCGAAAGCAGACCTTGAATGACCAGAAATCCGACCAGCGAACAAAATGTCGCGATCGCGAAGTTGCGGTGCAGAAACAGTCTCAGGTCGAGTGCGGGCCGCCGTTCGCCGAATTCCCAGATAATGAACATCGGCAGCGCTAGCATGACCATGAGAAGCATCCAGGCGAGCCACGGCGAAGCGAACCAGTCGAAGTCATTTCCCATGTTGAAAATCGTCTGCATGCCAAGCAAAACCGTCGCGAGCAGAATAAAGCCGATCGTGTCGAAGCGTGTGATGCGGCGCGCAAAGCCGCGTTCGTAAAACAGCGCCGAAATCACTGCCGCCACAGGCAGCAAGACGACGACGTTGGAATAAAAAAGCCAGCGCCAATTGAAATATTCGGCCCAGAAGCCGCCCATGAAAACGCCGATGGTGAAGGGCGCCATGCTCATGACGCCCCAAAAGCCGACGCCCAGCGTGCGCCGATCATCCGGATATTGCGCGAGCGTCACCGACTGGGCGAGCGGAAGCGCGACGCCGCCGGCAAGACCCAGAAGAAAGCGCATGAACGCAAAGAAGTAGATCGTCTCGCTCGCCGCGCACATCAGCGAGAAGATGGTGTAGATGACGAGCGCGCCGATCAGCGCGCGATAATCGCCAAACCGTCCCGAGAACCACCGCGACAACGGGAGGCCGAGCGCAATGCCGATCATATGGTCGGTCGTCGCCCAGGTGCCGTAACTCGGCGTCACGCCCTGAAGGCTGCCGGCGGCGTAGGGCGCGAGCACCGTATAGCCGGGCACATTCGAGAGCATGACGACATTGGCCGCGCCTGCCGCGCCGTTAAGCAGCAGGAAGCGCCAGCCCTTGATTCGCGCCGGCGCGTTCACCGCTGCAGCGCTCCGGTCGAACGCGTGCGGCGCCGCAGAGCCGCCTGTAGATTTTTGGAAGAGCGCAATTTCATCCTCTTTCTCATTTGCGCGTTCAAGTCATCGAGCAAACGAGCGCCTTTGTCATGACGCAATGCGCTCGAGCGCGCCGTAAGCTTGCCAATTGTCTCAGCCATGGGCCATAGAGATCGCCGGTAAAGCGGAGAAGGCGCTTGACGGGAATCTGGTTTCAGGTGGCGCTCATATTCAGCCTTGCGCACATCTCCGCGATGATCGCCGCGAGATTCCGCATTTCGACGGCGCTGACAGAGATCATCGTCGGCATGTGCGCCCGGGCGATTTTTCCGGCGCGACGGTTAGCGCTGAAATCTTCAGCGCTCGCGAGCCCTGGGTCAAGACGCTTGCCAGACTCGGCGCCATGGCGCGGACCTTTCTCGCAGGCTCGACGAAAGCCAAGATTCGACGCTGGTCGCAGCGATCATCGCGACGGCGATCGTGCCGACAATGATCGCGAACAGTCTTTATTTGCCGCGCCATTGGCTCCCGGAAAATGCGCCGCCGAGTGAATTGAGCGGCGCAGACGGGGAGACTGAGCCCGCTCTGGAGGGATAAATGCGACTTGATTCCCGGCTTGCGCGATGCAATCAACGCCCGTTGTCGCTCGAAGGAGCGCGCCCGCCCAGCCGCGCGCTAGCGCTCCGCATACCTTCGACGCGCCCGAAAATGGAAGGATGAACTGAATGCGCATCTTTGTGAGGCTATCGGCTCTGCTGGCGTTTGTTGCGGTTGCCCCGGCATTCGCTCAAGGAACGACCCAGCAACGCGCGGCCTGCGAAGCCGATGCGAATCGTGTTTGCGACGCGTATATTCCCGACGCCGTGGCCATCGAACGATGCCTGAGAAGCAAGGCCGGTTCGATCAGCGCCGCATGCCGCGCCGAACTCGGCATCGGGTCCGCGACGTCCGGCGGCAAGCGGCGCAGGCGCTAAATGGCGCGGCGCTAAGCATTCAGGTCGCGAGGGCGAGCCGACTTTCGGCGAGCCGCGCGGCCTCGGCGCCGGATAACATCGCGCCATTGAAGCCATGTTCGCCGCCGAAAGCGGATGCGAGAAAAAGGCCGGCGATCGGCGTGCGCGGCGTTCGCGGAAAGCCCATCAAAATCGGCGCATCGGCGGGCAGCGCCGCAAAGCCGTACACGGCGCCTTCCGGCGTGTTGAGATAGCTCGCCATCGAATAGGCGTTGAGCAGCATCCGCGTCGTCACCAGGCCGGAAAATCCCGGATAGTCGTGGTCGAGAGCGGCCTGTATGGCGTCGAGCCAGCGTTCCCGGCGCGCAACCGCCGCTTCGCGCGGCAGATCGCGCCAATTGTCGAGGCGATCGAGGCCGAGGACGCTGACGAGGATCGGCGGCTCGTCCCAAAGCCCTGAGTCGACTGCGCTGAAATTGGCGATCGTATGGAGCGGCAAGGCGCTCCCGGGATCTTCCGCCATCGCGCCGGCGCCGTCGCCATATTGATCGAAGCGCCTCATATCCCGCGGCATCACGACGGTCGTGAAATTGGTCAGCCCAACAGTTGACGGTTTCGCGCTCAGGCCGAAATTCGCCGCGAACAGCGACGTCGAAAGCCGGCGGGACCCGAAGGCCTCCTCCATTTTCGCACGCGCGGGAGCGTCCATTATCGCCGCCGCCTCGGTTGGCGCGCAATTCGCCATCACAACCCGCGCCGCCAAGCGCTCCTCGCCGTCGCCGTCGCGCCGCGCGACATGGCGAATCGCGACGACGGCCCCGTCCGCGTTCGTCTCGATGGCGTTGACCAGCCGGCCTAGGCGCACGACGCCTCCCGTCTTGGTGATCGCCTTCGCCAGCTTCAGGCTCAATTGTCGTGAGCCGCCTTTGATATAGGCGCCGCCGGAGGCGATATAGCCGCCCTGGGCGAGCGCATAGAAAATCCACCACAGCCGGCGCGGATCGTCGCCGTAATAGGCGAGATTGGCCCCGAGCGCGCATTTTAGGGCCTCGCAGCCGGCGAAATCGCGCTCCATGATCTCATGCAAGGAGTTCTGCCAGCCGGCGGCCGCCGGCGCGACTTCCCAAAGCCCGCGGGCGAATTTGGCGAAGGAGCTTTCCTCGCGCGCCTGTTTCAACGTCCACAGCGCATCGTGGATCTGCTCGACCTCGCCGAGAAACCGTTGAATACCCGCGCGCTTATCCGGGAATCGGGCGGCGAGCGCCTCATAGGCCGGCCCGAAGCCGAAAGGCAGTTCGAAAGGCTCGCCGACCGGTCCGCCGCGCACCCTGTAGAGGGCGCCGGTCGGCAGAAATTCGATCTCGTCGAGAATCCCCAGCCGGCGCAGGATGTCATGCTTCACGTCTCGGGGATTGCGCGCGTCGGAGGTCTGGTGGAGCGACGCTTCGACGGTCAGCGGCCCGACCTTATAGACCGAGGCCGCGCCGCCCAGGCTGAAATTGCGCTCGAGCAGGCAGACGCTGTAGCCCGCATGCGCAAGCAACGCCCCCGCCGTCAATCCGCCCAGTCCCGAGCCGATCACTACCGCGTCGTATTTTTTGTCGCTCATTCTCGAATCATCGCTTTCGCTGAATGTCGGCCACTCTATCCCGGCCAAAGCCTCTGGCGAAAGCCGGCCGCTGACGTAGGATGGGAACCCAAGCCTAAGATTCTTTGGAAAAAGGGGCGCTGGCGCATGGCCGATGAGAGCTTTCCCGTTACCCGCAGCGACGCCGAATGGCGTGCGCGTCTCACGCCCGAGCAATATCAGGTCATGCGCGGCCATGGCACGGAGCGCCCCGGAAGCTGCGCGCTCAATCACGAAAAGCGACCGGGCGCATTTAATTGCGCCGGCTGCGGCCAGCCGCTGTTTCGCTCGGGAGAAAAGTTCGAAAGCGGCACCGGCTGGCCGAGCTTTTTCGATCCGCTTCCCGGCGCGCTCGGCGCGAACGTCGATCGCAGCTACGGCATGGTGCGCACGGAAGTGCACTGCAGCCGCTGCGGCTCGCATCTCGGACATGTCTTCAACGACGGGCCGCCGCCGACCGGCCTGCGCTATTGCATCAATGGCGTCGC
>JBFXJV010000203.1:0-6639 GCA_050174515.1 Methylocystis sp. | reverse complement strand
TTGATCGCCGCCCTCGACGAAGACATGTCGAACGAGCGCCTGCGCCGGCGCGCCGGCGTCGGTCGCCTTGCCGGTGGGCGTTTTCCTGGCGAGCTCGGTCGCCGTGCCGGCGCCCGTCAGCTGTTGAGTCGGGCCCACAGCTGGCCGGTCAGGCAAGGTCGGGGCCGCCGAGGGGCCGCCGATGGGAGACCGGAAAATGATCGGTTTGTCGGTCGCCGGAGCCGCCGCCACCGGCTGCTGGGGCAAAGCCGCGTCCGTTGGCGCCTCGGACGGCGTCGCCGCCGGAGCGTCGGCGACAGGAGCCTGCTGCCGAAAAGCGTCGTAATATTTCTTGATCTCGCTTTCGACGAAATGCGCGACGCTACGCGCGCCGGACGCGGTGAAATGCACGCCGTCGGCCGAGCGCAGCTTGACGATCTGGCCGTTGATGTCGGGTCCGAACGCGCTGTACTGCCCATGTTCGTCGGTCAGCGCATCCCAGAGATCGACATAGGGAACGTCGGCGTGGGCCGCGCGGGCTTTGAATATTTCGTTGAGCTGCGCCATGTCGGCCGACAGACGTTCGTTTTTCATGACCGGCAGACCGACCCAGATGACCGGAATGTTCTTTTCCCTGAAGGCCGCGATCAGCGCATCCACGCGCGCCGCGTAGATTTCCCGCCAGCGCAGCGACAGCGGCTCATATGATTCCTGGCCTTGCTGAATCGCCTGACGATCATTGCTGCCGAGCATGATCACGGCGACATTGATCTTTTGCGCGTCGGCGGCGATCTCCTTCGCCGACTTCGGCCAATCGTAAAAGTCGTCGCGGACAAGGCCGCTGCTTTCCTTGCCCATTCGGAGAATCGCCACGTCGGGGCGATCCGAGAAGCTCTCCTTCAGGCCGTCGGCGAGAAGCAGGCCCAGCGTATCGCCGACCGTGGCGACGAAGAACGAGGCGGGCGGCGGAGCGGCGGCGGCCGTGCTCTGAGACTGATCCGGCGGCGCGCTTTGCTTTCGTTTGGCGGCGCGGCGCGGGTTGTCGGTCTGGCCGTGCCAATAGGTCGGCTTGCGGTTTTCCCGGTGCGGCATGATCCGTCGGACGCGCTGCTCGCGGCGATGCCCATACCCATGCTGCGGGCCGCCGAAAAGCCCGCCGAAAAATTCGGTAAAGGGATCCTGCGCAAAGGACGCCTCGGGCGTCGCGATCGTCAACAATGCGCCAAACAAGAGCACGATTACGTGGCGCAGGCTCTTCACGCTGATAGACATGCGGGTCATTATAGCGCGTCTTGCGCGCCTTGACATCCTCGTCGCAATTCTTCGGTTAACTGTGGGGCTGACGGCCTCGACGTTGTGGCTCGCCGCCTTGACGCGCAGCGCCGTTTTGGCGTCAATCGTCACAGATTTGGCGGGACTGAGGAGAAGATCGATGTGGCGCGGCAACTCCGGAGCAGGCGAAGCTTGGGCGCGCGTCGCCGCCTGCGCGCTCTTTGCGCTCGGCGCGGCGACAGCGGCCGCGCAGCCCGCGCGCGAAAATAATCCGCCGGCGGAGTTCCGAATTCTACCTTACTCGGGGCAAATGCCCTACTGCGCCGATCCGATCATTCTCGCCCGAATTGTCTCCGATTTCGCCGCGAGGGAAGCTTGGTATTGGAATTCGCCGCTGGCCATCGTGAGTTTCGAAGGCGTCGCAGAGGCGGGCCTGCGCAACAACGGGCTGAGCTATATTCCGCGTCGGTATTGTCGCGGACGCGCAATGTTCAACGACGGCGTCAGACGCGAGCTCGTCTACAATATTGGCGAAGGACTGGGCTTTATCGGCGCGGGACCCGGCGTCACATGGTGTGTCGTCGGGCTCGACCCGAATCATGCCTTCAGCCCCAATTGCCGAGCCGCGGGGCCATAGAGGCCCAGATTTGCAGAGTCGTCTGATATGAGAAGAGTTTTCATTGGCTGCGCGGCATCGGCCTTTCTCATCTGGGCGGCGTCGTGCGGCGGGCTGGTCAGCGCCGCAGCAAAGGAGGGCGATTGCGCCGCGGCGAATTGCGGGAATCGCAGCGCGCTGCGCGCCGCCGACGCTGCCCCGCGCGACTACGACTTCTATGTTCTGGCGCTGAGCTGGTCGCCCGGCTTCTGCGAAAGCGTCGAGGGCGCGCGCGACCAATGCGAACCAGGAAAAGCGCTGGGTTTCGTCGTCCATGGACTCTGGCCGCAATATGAGCGGGGAGGCTATCCGAGCGAATGTCGAGGCGCGCGCTCGCCATCGCGCGTTGCGCTCGAAAAGGCGGCAGGGCTATTTCCCGACGAACGGCTGGCGCGCTATGAGTGGCGCAAACATGGCGCTTGCTCCGGCAAAAGCCCCAGCGACTATTTTGCCGACGTGGCCCGCGCGCACGCCGCAGTGACGATCCCGCCGCTTTTCGTCAAACCCGTGCGCGACCAGACATTTACGCCGATCGACGTGGAGCGCGCGTTTTATCAAGCCAATCCGAGGCTGCGGCGGGGCATGATGGCGGTGTCATGCCGCAGGGGAATTATGGACGGCGTGCGCATCTGCCTGTCCAAGGACCTTCGCGAATTTCGCGCCTGTCCGGAAGTCGCGCAGCGCGGCTGCCATAATCGCGAAATCAGCGCGCCCGCGCCGCTTTAGCGCAACGCGCATATGAACTATCGCCATGGGTTTCACGCCGGCAATTTCGCCGACGTCTTCAAGCATGCGCTTCTCGTGCGCCTTCTGCTCTATTTGGGCCGCAAGCAAACGCCCTTTCGCGTGATTGATACGCATGCAGGCGAGGGTGCGTACGATCTTTCCGCAGACGAGGCGCAGCGCACCGGCGAATGGCGAGGCGGCGTTGGCCGTCTCGCGACGCTTTCCGACGCGAGCGCTGAGGTTCGCGCGCTGCTCGCGCCTTACCTCGATTGTCTCGGACCGCTCGATCCGGAGGGCAGGCCCGCGCTTTATCCGGGTTCGCCGGCGATCATCCAAAAATTGATGCGTCCGCAGGACCGCGCCATTTTCTGCGAATTGAGGCCTGACGCCTTCGCCGCGCTGCGCCGCCGGTTCGCGCGCGACGCGCGCATCAGGTCGATCCATATCGACGGCTATATGGGGCTTGGCGCCTATGTGCCGCCCAAAGAGCGGCGCGGGCTGGTTCTGATCGATCCGCCTTTCGAGCGCGAAGACGAGTTCGACGCGGCCTTTGACGCCTTCACGAAAGCCTATGCGAAATGGAGCTCCGGCGTTTACGCGCTGTGGCATCCCTCAAAAAGCGACCCTGACGTTCGCAAATTCTATGATCGGCTGACGGGTAGCGGCATCAGGCGCATCGTGCGGCTTTCCCTGAGCGTCGGAGGAAGCGAAGAGGGCTTGCGAAGTTGCGGCATGGTCGTCGTTAACCCGCCCTTTGTCTTCGAACAGGAGGCGAGGGCGATTCTTGCCTTTCTCGCCCAGCGGTTGGCGCAGGGAAAATTCGCGGGCTCTCACGTGGCGTGGCTCGCCGGCGAGTGACGCGACCGAGTTTCGGAGTCCGACTTCGCCGTTTTCGAAAGCTTCTTCAGACCGAGACGCGCGAGCCCCGAAAGCGCCTGCGCCTGCGTGGCGACAAGAGTTGCGCCAAGACCGGCGATCAGCGCTGCCAGGAAGGTGCGGCGTTCCATTTCAAACTTTCCCAGCAACAAGGAATCATTGCCGCAGGCCGCCGCGAGCGTCCGGCCTTTCGAAATCTGGCTCATTCTGAACCGCTATCAAGCCTGCGGCGAGCGAAAGGCAGGGGCATCGGGAGAAGGCTTGTTTTCCTCACCCTCATCCGGAGGAGGCCTCGAAGAGGCCGTCTCGAAGGAGGGAGGTGAGGAAAAATACGCGAAAGCGGGCTTCCTCGTCCTTCAAGACGCGTGCTGCGCACGCTCCTCAGGATGAAGAAGCCCTTCACCCGATCGCCCTGGAGCGCAAGGTTAATCGGCCGAGTTCGCCGCCATTGTCGGTCCCACAAGCGAATGATAGGAACCGCCATGCTCATCCTCCGTTATTCTCCCGCCTCGCCCTACGCCCGAAAAGTCCGAATTGCCGCCGATCTGCTTGGTCTGTCAGAACGCATCGAAATCGCCGCCGCCGATGCGGCCGATCCGGCAGACAGTCTGCGTCGCCAGAATCCTCTCGGCAAAATCCCGACGTTGATTCTGGAAGACGGTTCGACGCTCTACGACAGCCGGGTCATCGTCGAATATCTCGATCATCTCTCCGGCGTCGGGGTGATTCCCGCCGATCCGTCAGCCCGCTTCGCCGCATTGCGGCTGCAGGCGCTCGGCGACGGCGTCAACGACGCCGCTCTACTGATCCGCTACGAATCTTTCAGCCGGCCCGAAGCATTGCGCTACGATGAAGCGATTGCGCATCAGCAGGGAAAGATCGACCGCGCGCTCGACTCGCTCGAGGCGGCGCCTCCGGCGGGCCCGGTCGACATAGGCCATGTCTCGGTCGCCTGCGCGCTCGGCTATCTGGATTTGCGGTTTGAGGGGGCGTGGCGGGACAAACATCCGCGTCTCGTCGCCTGGCTTGAAAAATTTGCGCACGCCGTCCCCGCCTTCGAAGCAACGAAGGCGTGATGATCGGCCTCGCGCCTTCCGGCTTGGCCCTGACCTTGCTCTCCCGAGAGTCGACGCCGCCGGCTAACTCTGCTTACCGGCGATTTCGGCTGGAGGCTGCCAATCGCCGGCCGCCAAGGGTCCGGTCGTGGCGCTGGGAATGCGCAGCCTTTGGCCCGGTTGGATCTTGTCGGGATCGCTCAGCAGCGGCCGATTGGCCTCAAAAATCTCCATATATTTGGCGCCCTTGCCGGCGCCGTAATGCGCTTCGGCGATTTTCCAAAGCGTGTCGCCTTCCATGACGACATAGAAGGTCTCGGCCGCAGGCTTCTCTTCGGCCCCTGGGGTCGCTTCGGCCGACTGTTGGGGCGCGCTCGAAGCAGACGCCTGTTTGCCCTTGCCGGTCAGAAAATCCAAAAGTCCCATCCTGGAGTCTCCTTCACATGCGTCCGGCCTTCTGCGCCGGACGCGCCGGACTATTGTAGCGCTTCATTTGCGGGTAGGGAGTGCTGGGGGCGTTGAATTGGGGCGCTCGGCGGGTCCTGGTGCGGAAGGCTGCGGAAAAGCGGATTGCCCCCCGCGCGCCGCCGCCTCGCGAAACGCGATGAAATCCCCTATACCGCTGCGATGACCGCCGCCTCTGTCACGACCGCGCGGACCGCGCTTTACGCCGGCTCTTTCGACCCGCTGACCTTCGGCCATCTCGACGTGATGGCGCAGGCTGCGGCGCTCTTCGATCGGATCGTCGTCGCGATCGGCGTGCACCATGACAAGAAGCCCTGGCTTTCGTTCGAGGAGCGCGGCGACGTCATTCGCAACGCCTGCGCCGCGATCGGCTCGTCCTGCGTCTTCGAGGTCGCCGGGTTTGCGGGTCTCGTCGTCGAGGCCGCGCGCGAGCATGGCGCTTGCGCCATTTTGCGTGGTTTGCGCGACAGCGTCGATTTCGACTATGAAATGCAGATGGCGGGGATGAACGGGACGCTCGCGCCCGACATTCGCACGATTTTCCTGCCTGCTTCGCCAGGGCTACGCCATGTCAGCGGAACCTTTGTGCGCCAGATCGCGGCGCTTGGCGGCGACGTGTCGGCCTTTGCGCCGGCCGCTTCCGTCGCGGCGCTCGAACACGCCGTCAAAAGGCGCAAAATAACATAGGGAGGCTTTATGAAACTCACCCGCCGTCTCATCCTTGCCGCTGCGGCCGCCGCCGCGCTTTGCGCCACGCCAGCCCGAGCGGCCGATGATCATATGCTCTATCTCGACACCAAGGACGGTCGCATCACCATCAAGCTGCGGCCCGATCTCGCGCCCAAGCATGTCGAGCGGATCGAGAAGCTCGCCAAGGAGCATTTCTACGACGGCATCGTGTTTCACCGCGTCATCGACGGCTTCATGGCGCAGGCCGGCGATCCCACGGGCACCGGAATGCAGGGTTCGCGCTATATGGATCTGAAGGCGGAGTTTACGGATACGCCGTTCAAGCGCGGCACAGTTGGGATGGCGCGCGAAGGCGGCGACGTCAATTCCGGCAATTCGCAATTCTTCATCTGCTATGCGGACGCGCCGCAGCTCAACGGCAAATATACGGTGTTCGGCGAAGTCGTGTCCGGCATGGATGTCGTCGACAAGATCAAGAAGGGCGCGAAATCCAATAATGGCATGGTCGACAATCCCGACAAGATCATCAAGATGCGCGTCGCCGGCGACGAGAGCTGAGTTCAAGAGCCGTCACGCAGCAATATTCAAAGGAAGCGCTAATGACCGAAGCCGCCGATACCCTGACGCTTGAGACGACGAAAGGACCGGTCGTCATCAAATTTCGACCCGACCTCGCGCCCAACCATGTCGCGCATATCAAGAAGCTTGTTGCGGAAGGATTCTATGACGGAATCGTCTTTCACCGGGTGATCGACGGCTTCATGGCGCAGACCGGTTGTCCGCATGGCACCGGCTCCGGCGGTTCGAAATATCCGGACCTCAAGGCCGAGTTCAACAGCGCGCCGCATGTGCGGGGAACCTGCTCGATGGCGCGCGCGCAAAGCCCCGACAGCGCCAATTCGCAATTCTTCATCTGCTTTA
>JBFXJV010000202.1:0-6661 GCA_050174515.1 Methylocystis sp. | reverse complement strand
AAGCGACGGTTCTGGCGGCTGACGGACAATATACCGACGCTATGCCGGAAGTGATGATCGGCAACGTGAAGGGGCCGGTTGGGCACGCCTTCGCCAGCATGGCTGGTCAGGTCGCCGGCCATCCGCGCATGTTCGTCATCCGCGACCTCAATCAGCAAGTCCGCCCCGCCACGATGATGACCACCAAGATGACGGTCAAATCGGAAGATTACGTCGAGCTGCTCGGCGGCGTCGTGCAGGCGGCGACCGGCGACGCCATCGTCGACTGCGTCGCCGAGGGGATTCTGCCGAAGGATCAGCTCAACGAGCTGTGCATGATCATCATGGTCTGGCTCGATCCGCGTTGCGCCAAGCACAAGAAGCTCGACAAGAAAGATCTCTATCGCACCAATTATGAAGCGACGAAGCTCGCGATCTCGCGCGCGATGAAGGGCGAGCCGACGGCCGACGAACTTATCGCCAACCGCAAGAGCGTCCAGCATTACGCGCTTGAGGGCGTATTCGAAGACTGATCTTCGCCGCGGACGCGCACGCCGATAATCATGCCGTCCTGAAACCAGCTCGACAGACATTGCGCCAGCCGCTCCGGCGCAATCTCGCCCGACTGCTGGAAGGCGGTCATTTGGCAGATGTCGCCAAAGGCGTGGCCTGCGCGGGCTTCGCAGAGCGCGACATATTCGTCGGGCTCGAGCTGGCGATACGCCGACTCATGATCGACGCGCCATACCGCGGCATATTCGATTCCATCGCTCTCCGCCGGCGTATCGATTTTTTCTGGAGCCTCCTCGCTGATCGCGACGCCATAGGAGGCGATCGTGCCGGCGGCGAGTTCGAGCAGAGCAAGGCTCGGGTCGAATTCGAAGGCGAGCTGCGGCCAATCATTGGACGAAAATTCCGCGAGCGCCTGCACCGCCAGGGGCGTTTCGTCGGCGGCGTCGAATGCGTCGACCATGGCGCGTTCGAACAGCGCCATCGATACGGCGCGCGCATTGTCGCGCCAATTCGAACTGTCGCGCATGAAGTCCGGCAATCCGGTCGTGAAAAAGCGCGCGTTGGGATCGCGCGACGGGCGCTGATCGATGTAATCGTCCACCAGCCTTTCAAACGCCTCGTCGCCAAGGACCGCGCGCAGCCCTGGGTGATCCTGGGACACAAAATCGGCGAGCCGCAGGCGATAGCCGCTCTGATAGACGTCAAGCAGCGTCTCGGGAGTCGCGCCGCGCGGCGATGAGCGCAGTTTTTTCAGGAGCGGCTTGTCCGCCTCTCCTGAACCCGCCAGCACGCTCTCCTGAAAGAGGGACTGAAAATCGGCGAGCTTCATGCCGCGCTGAGCGCTCGCCCATTCGAGATGCGGGCGTCAATGTCGCGCATATGCTGCAGCTCGTCGAGAAGCTCCGAGAACGGCGGATAATTGTCGTCGCGCTCGATCATCGCGGAGACGTCGCCGCAGCGCCGGCGCGCATGCTCATAGAGCGTCCAGACTTCGTCGCAGACCGGCTGGTCATGAGTATCGACGCGATGCGTCTCATTGTCGGTATGACCCGCCATATGGAACTGCACGACGCGCTCGGCGGGAACGCCGTCGATGAAGGCGACCGGATCGAATCCGTGATTGAAGCTCGAAACGAAAACATTGTTCACGTCAAGAAGCAGCAGGCAGTCGGCGCGCTCCGCCATTTCGTGAACGAACTCATGTTCGCTCATCTCGGAGTCGACGAAGGAGACGTAAGTCGAAGCGTTTTCGACGACGAGCCGGCGCTTCAGAAAATCCTGCACCCGCTGGATTCGCTCGACGATATGCGCAAGCGACTCCCGCGTATAGGGAATGGGCAACAGATCATGGAGCGTGACGCCATGCACGCCCGTCCAGGCGACGTGATCGGAAATCCATGCCGGCTCAACCCGTTCGGCGAGCGCCCTCAATTGCCGCAGATAATCCATGTTGAGCGGATCGGTCGAGGCGAGCGACATCGAGACGCCATGCATGACGATGGGATAATCGGCGCGTAAGCGATCCAGCATCGCCAGCGGCCGACCGCCGGCGAGCATGTAATTTTCAGAGATGATTTCGAACCAGTCGATCGGCGGGCGCGACGCCAGAATCTCGTCGTAATAGACGGGCCTCAGTCCTAAGCCGTAGCCGAGCGGCGCGGGCTTTTCCATTGGCATCTCCCCTTTACGCGCCGCCGCTCACGCCAAAGTCGGTCACGGGGACGGCAAACGAACCGTCCCCGCACAAGGCGACTACGACTTGGAGTGGCAGCGGCTCTTCATATTGCAGTGTCCCTTGTGATGGTGACACTTCGCCTTGTGATGGCATTTGGCCATAGCGCGGCAGGTGCCCTTTCCGCCACAATGGGTCTTGGCGTGGGTCGACTTGGCGCCATGCGCATGAGCGGGCGCGACCGACGCGCCGCTCAAAGCCAAGGCGACGGCGGCGGCCGCAAGCGCCGATCCTGAAATAATATTGGGTTTCATCTCTCTCTCCTCTTTATAACCCCCTCGCTGTGAGGGGAAGTCGACGCTCGCCGCTGGCGCGGCGCATGCCAGCTTCTACTTAACGCTCGCGGGCTTAAACTCGGCCCCGGCGGGCGCCGGGGAACCAGCGCGCCGGCAGGACGCCAGCGCGCTCCTTCCTGTTCACGCAATTTTGCGCCCGGGGATCACTGCGAATCCGGGCCGCGCGTCCAAGCTTGGCCACGCACACTATGCGTGCGACGTCGATTCCGCTAGCAATAAATTTGACAATACAGCGCGCGTTCATTTTATGTTTAATATATTAAATCAGTATATTAGTGGTATATTGCGTTGCAATATCATGGTTTTGCCACTGCGCCCTCCGAAGCGCTTTCTACTTGAAGAGCTTGCGGCGGTGGCTCGTCGCTGATAGATAACGCTCGCGCCGGAGACCAATCCGGCGCATTCGTTTTGGTTTTCGACTTCGGGCCGCGCCGGCCAGTTCGTTCAGCGAACTTTTCGTCTTCCTCGCATTTCAGCCGCGGAGGACGTCCGATCGTCGACAGCCGATCTGCAACGCTAACCTTTCGCCGGCGCCGCCCTTTCCGGGGCCTTCAGGAGAACAAATGTCCGCTACTACCGATCGCGCCCCCACGCGCGAAGATTTCGCCGCCCTGCTCGATGAAAGCTATGGCCAGAACGAAGCGTTCGAAGGCTCCGTCATCAAGGGCCGGGTGGTCGCCATCGAAAAAGATGTCGCCGTCATCGACATCGGCCTCAAGACTGAAGGCCGCGTCCCGATCAAGGAATTCACCGGCTATGGGCGCGACCCTGCCCCGCAGGTCGGCGAAGAGGTCGAGGTGTATCTGGAGCGCGTCGAGAACGCGCTCGGCGAAGCCGTCATTTCTCGCGACAAGGCGCGCCGCGAAGAGAGCTGGGTGAAGCTCGAAAAGGCCTTCGAGACCAATGAAAAGGTCGACGGCGTCATCTTCAATCAGGTCAAGGGCGGCTTTACCGTCGATCTCGACGGCGCAGTGGCGTTCCTGCCGCGCAGCCAGGTCGACATCCGGCCGATCCGCGACGTCGGCCCGCTGATGAATGTGCCGCAGCCGTTCCATATCCTGAAGATGGATCGCCGTCGCGGCAATATCGTCGTGTCGCGCCGCACCGTGCTCGAGGAGAGCCGCGCCGAGCAGCGCCATGAGATCGTCGCCAACCTCGAAGAGGGACAGGTGATCGACGGCGTCGTGAAGAACATCACCGACTACGGCGCCTTCGTCGATCTTGGCGGCATCGACGGCCTGCTGCATGTCACCGACATCGCCTGGCGGCGCGTCAACCACCCGTCCGAGGTGCTGACCATCGGCCAGACCGTCAAGGTGAAGATCATCAAGATCAATCACGAGACGCACCGCATCTCGCTCGGCATGAAGCAACTCCTCGAAGACCCGTGGCAGGGCATCGAGGCGAAATATCCGATCGGCGCGAGGTTCCATGGCCGCGTGACCAACATCACCGACTATGGCGCCTTCGTCGAACTGGAGCCTGGGATCGAGGGCCTCGTCCACGTCTCGGAAATGAGCTGGACGAAGAAGAACGTGCATCCCGGCAAGATCGTGTCGACGAGCCAGGAAGTCGACGTTCAGGTGCTCGAAGTCGATCCGGTCAAGCGCCGCATTTCGCTCGGCCTCAAGCAGTGCCTGCAGAATCCGTGGGAAGCCTTCGCCGAAAAGCATCCGGCCGGGTCAACCGTCTCCGGCGAGGTGAAGAACAAGACCGAATTCGGCCTCTTCATCGGCCTCGACGGCGATGTCGACGGCATGGTCCATCTCTCGGATCTCGACTGGAACCGTCCCGGCGAGCAGGTGATCGAGGATTATAAGAAAGGCGACGTGATCAACGCCCAGGTCCTCGACGTCGACGTCGAGAAGGAGCGCATCTCGCTGGGCGTCAAGCAGCTTGCAGGCGATCCTTTCGCTTCCGTGAGCGCCGAGGAAGGCGGCGAACTCAAGAAGGGCGCCGTGGTCACCTGCGAAGTGACCGAGGTGAAGGACTCCGGCATCGACGTAAAAATCACCGGCACCGATCTCACGACCTTCATCAAGCGCAGCGAACTCGCCCGCGACCGCGCCGACCAGCGGCCGGAAAGGTTCGCCGTCGGCGAGAAGGTCGACGCCCGCATCACGCTATTCGACCGCAAGGCGCGCAAGGTCTCGGTCTCGATAAAGGCGCTGGAAGTCGCCGAGGAAAAAGAGGCGATCGCCCAATATGGCTCCGCCGACTCCGGCGCGTCGCTCGGCGATATTCTCGGCGCGGCGCTGAAGGCCCGCGAGGAGACGCCAAAGAAAGGCAAGAAGTCCGAGGAGTAATTTTCCTTGGACGCGACATTCAAACCCGCGCCGAAAGGCGCGGGTTTTTTGTTTGGACGACCGCCCTCCCCCTGCGGATGAGGGTCGCATTACGCAGCAATGCGGGATGGGGCGAGCGCGCGGATGAATCCGCCGGACGCGGCGCGGCGGACGTCGCGGCTTCGCCGCGTCAATCTTTCATTCACCAAAAGCTCGATTCATCCAAGGCCATTAACCGTAATTTCCGAAGCGGCGACGCAAGCTCGACGCGTTTTTCTTGCGCGGCGCTACAGGCCGCCGGAGTCGCATCCCATGACCGTTGCCGAATTCGACCCGAACGACAGGCACTATGCGCGCCCGCTGCGCGCCCGGCCGACCGGCGCGCGCGCGGCGTTCGGAATGGGCGTCGGCGCGACGCTCATTCTTCTCGCCGCCCTCGTCATTTTTCCCCGCGAGCCGGAAATCGCCGAACGGAAAAGCGCGACAACGCCCGCGCCGCGCGCCGCCGTCGCGCCGCCGCGAAAGATTACCGCCAAAGTCTCGATCGAAGCCGTCGAGGCTTCCGCGCTGATGGCCAAACCCTTCAGCATATTTGATATATCCGCGCCCGAATTCAGCGGGGAGAAAAAGACCATCGCCGCGCGCGACGGAGAGAATGGCTCAGGCCGCATCGACACGATTTCCATCGGACGGTTCGCTGTGGGCGCGCCATTCATGCGCGTCGATATTCATCAGGATATCGCCGAGAAGGAAAAGACGTCCGATTTCTTCCTCGACATGACTCGACATGCCGCACAGGCGGGACTGAATGTCGAGAAAATCAGCCGGCCAGGCGAACTCGTCGCCAAATTCGGTTCGTTCGAGACGGCCGAAATACGATTGTCCCAGCCTGGATCTGAAGGCGTCGGCGCAAGCGAACGCAACTGTCTCGCGACGCGCTTCATCGATGGCAAGCTTGCGATCGAGATCGCCGGCCTCGCCTGCGGCCAGGCGGCGAAGCCGATTGACCGCGTCGCGCTCGGCTGCCTGCTCGACCGCATCAATTATACTGCGAGTCCGGACCGGCCTGAATTGAATGCATTCTTCACGCAGGCGGCGGCGTCCAGTTCGGCAGTTTGCGACAATATCTCGCGCGACGACCTGACCGCGACGATTCCAGCCCGCAAGAACGCCGCTCGCCGCTCGCATGCGAAGACGACGCGTCAGCTCGCGCCGCCCACGCGCTAGAATACGGCTCGAAAAAACTGGAACCCGGTTTTCCGCATAGGGCGCGCTCAAGACTTTCGAGATCGATCAATCCATCCACATTTGGGCGATTTCGCCGAAATGCGGCGTGATCTGGCACCTCCCGCCGACCCATTCACCCTGACGGCCAATTTGCCCGCAGGAAATGGCCGCGCCAATTCGCTTTTGCGAAACGATCCGCTATTATGAAGACTAGCGTTCAGTCCAAAGGGGATCGTGATGCGCAAGAATAAGATGTTGTCGGCGGGACTCGCCTGCCTCGTATTGCTGGCGGCGGGCGACGCGCTCGCCAAGTCGCGCTATCGCGTTTCCTCCCGCGAGGCCACTAACGGCCGAGGCCCGATCGACATTCAGCGCCGCAGCTGGCTGGATCCCGGAACTCAGGTTCCGGTTGGCAGCACCAATCGCTACATGGTCCAGCAGACCTACCTCAATCACGATCCGATCGAGCGCGCCCAGCGCAGCTGGTATATGCAGGAAACGCTTCCTCAGCGCCCGCCCTACGACGCCGGCATGATCGTCCCTTACGATGACGGTTTTCCTTTCCCCTGGCCGTGAGTTCGGCGGTTTCGAAGGGATCTGGACTTAAGGAGACCTTGTCGCGGGGAGCG
>JBFXJV010000201.1:0-6670 GCA_050174515.1 Methylocystis sp. | reverse complement strand
CGCCCTACTCCGCCTTGGCGTCGTTCGGCGCCGCGGGCTCATGATCGAGCTTCGGAGTGCGCTTGAACGTCGATGTGCGACCGCGCAGCGTCTGCAGGATTTTCGCGCCATTGGCGAAGGCGAGATAGACCATCAGCGGCGGAATCGACGCGACCGTCTTCAGATAATCGACGATGGTCCCGCGCCTGAGCGCGAGATAGGGCGGCAGCGTTATGCCAAGCGCCACCAACGCCGTCATGATGCCGATGATTTCCAACACGTCCGCATACGGCGCGAGAGAGCCGTGCAAAAGCCCGCCAATGACAAAGGCGATGAATCCGATGGCGGCGGTGGGGAAGAAAATCTGATGGGCGATCAGCGAAATCGCCATCACGCGACGCGTCAGGCTCCAAGGCGAGCGCCAGATCGGCAGAATGGTCTTCTGCGCGACCTGCACGAAGCCGTTGGACCAACGCCTTTGTTGGCGGCGGAAGTCGCGGATTCCCTCCGGCACCTGGCCGGGGATCGGCGGCTCGGATACAAACAGCCCATGCCAGCCGTTGAGCGCCGCGCGCACGGTGAGATCGAGGTCCTCGCACAGCGAATAGTCCGACCAGCCGCCGGCGTCGTCGATCGTCGCGCGCCGCCATATGCCGCCCGTGCCGTTGAACTGGAAGAGCCAGCCGGCATGGGCGCGCGAGCGCTGCTCGACGAGATAATGTCCGTCCTGCACGAGACCCTGCGCGCGCGTGAGCCAGTTCTTTTCGAAATTCTGGAATTCGCAGCGCGACTGTACGAAGCCGACGCGATCGTCGGTCAGAAACAGCGGAACCGTTCGCCTGAGCCAATTGGGCGGCGGACGGAAGTCGGCGTCGAGCATCGCCACGAATGGTTCATCGGTGATCGTGAGGCCGTGCGCGCAGGCGCCCGCCTTAAATCCGGAGCGGTCGGCGCGGCGCACATGGTCGATCACCGCGCCGCCGGCGCGAAGCTCCGCCGCCACCGCATCGGCGCGCGCGCTCGTCTCGTCGGTTGAATCGTCGAGAAGCTGGATGCGCAGCTTTGCCTTGGGCCAGTCGAGAAGCGCGACGCAGCGCAATGACTGTTCGGTGACAAGCGGCTCGTTGAACACGGGGATTTGCAGCAGCACCCTCGGCAAATCGCTGTCGGGCGTCGCGGGCGCTTCCGAGTCGCGCACGCGCCGCAGCTGGTCATAGAAGAAGCGGCCGATGACGACGAGATAGCCGACCCCGATCGCCGCCAGTATCGAAGCGCAGACAATCACGACCGCGTCGACAAGGAATTGAAAAAGACCCAGCACCAAACGGCCTATCCTTCCTCGTGCGGAACCGGCGCAGGCTTGGCCCCCGCGCGCGCGTCCACGCTGTTCTTGGCCCAGACCACGCGATCAGTGACCCAGGCGTTCAACCAGACCGCCAGCATCGCCGCCTCGCGAACCACAAACACTGCCGGCGCGAACCAGGATAATTGCCATCCTTTGGCCATATAAAGCAATGTCTCCACCGCAAACCACAGGAAAAGCGTTGCGGACGCCGCCAGGGCGGGGTGGAGGCCGATCAGCGGCGCCGCCAGCGCCGAAGCCATAACTGCTGGAAGCGCTTGGCATATTGGCTCGGCAAGGAAGGAGACGAGTTCGTCGTTGCGGCGAATGACGCTCCAGCGCAACTGCCTTTGATAGACGTCCGCGAAATCGCGAGCGCCGAGTTCCTGCCGCACAGGCAGATGCGAAAAAACCGGTCGTTTGCCGATGCGCCGCATCGCCTTGGCCAGGGCGTTGTCTTCGCCGACCGTATGGGAAATGGCGTTAAAGCCGCCCGCGCGCAGGAAGTCGGCGCGACGAAACAGCATGATCTTGCCGACTCCATGTCCCTGCCCCAACGCCGACGCCAGAAACAGCATGCGGGCATGCGGTCCGTTGATGATCGCGGCTTCGACATGGGCGGCGAAATTTTCGAGTCGCGCGCAATAGGGAATGGCGCAGACCAGCCCGACCTCGTCGGTCAGGTTCCGCATGTGCTGCGCCAGCGCATCAGGCTCGAGCAGCACATTGGCGTCCTTCATCAAGATGACGTCATGGATCGCCTCCATGAAGGGCGCGTAAAGATTGTCGACCTTCGGGCTTACCGCGAATTTCGCCGTGGAAAGAAGAATGCGCGACGGAACGGTCGGATGACGTGCGAAAATGGCGCGCATGCGTTGAACGGCAAGCGAGTCGAGGTCGGTTGCTGAAACCGTTACGTCGAAGTCGCGATAATGCTGCGTCAGCGCGGACTCTTGCGTGCGGTCGAATCCTTTTTCGACCAGCTTGACCGGAAGAACCACGGAGACCGCCGGCTGGTCTCGCCGCGTGGCGCGGCGGGCGGCGATCCAAGGTTGCACGACTGTCGCGGCCACGGAGACGAAAAGCAAAGCCACCGCGATGAGCCAATAGATCGCCGCCGTCCAGGTGATGACGTCGAAGATCACCTTTCTCCGCGCTCCGACGTCTCCGGCACTTCGGCGGGAAACTGGCGCATGACGCCGTCAACGAGCGCCGCCGGCAGGAAGGAGAACAGGCGCATCGCCCAATACATATAACGCGGAAAGGCGATGACGTTGCGGCGGCGCTCAAGCCCGTTCTTGATGATGCGCGCGGCTTCTTCATCGGTCAGAGCGCCGGGTTGCCATGATTCGACGCTCGCCGACGCGGCTGGCTTTGCAACGGCGCGCGCCGAGAAGGGCGTCTTTACGATGGTGCGCGCCGACATCGGCGTTTTCACATAACCCGGCACGATCAGCGTGACATGCACGCCATTGGGCGCGAGCTGGGCGCGCAGGCAGTCCGCCCACATGTGAACGCACGCCTTCGCCGCGCAATAGGCCGGCGAATGGGGGAGCGCGCGCACGCCAGCCATGGAGCCGACGATGGCGATCATGCCGCGCCTGCGCGCGCACATCGGCAATATCACGGGTTCGACGGTGTTGAAGATCCCGGCGACGTTTATCGCGAGCATGGCGCGCACCGCTTCGGGCGTTTCAACAATCTGGCCGGGCGACAACCCTGTCGCGACGCCGGCGTTGGCGACGAGAATGTCGATGGGGCGTATGTCATGCGCAGACTGGATGATCCGCGCCATGACGTCGCGATCCCGCACGTCGGCGACGTGAGTCTCGGCCCCTTCAGCGCCGGCGTCGAGACAGGCGCGCGCGGTCGCCTCGAGCCGCTCGGCGTCGCGGCCAAGCAAGACAAGGCTTGCGCCGTCGCGCGCATAGGCGAGCGCTAAGGCGCGTCCGATGCCGCTCGACGCCCCGGTGATAAGGACATGCGCCGCGCCTCCCTCTCGAGGCGCGCGGACGTTCGCCGAAGGCGCTTCCTGGACGCCCATCCCTTACCCCGCCCCGGACGGATTCGCCTTCCGACCCTCCCCCTCGAGGGGAGGGTGGAAACGCAGAGTGGCCTCGCCGATAATGCCGGGCGCCCGCGCGGCGCCATAGGCCGTCAGACGGACGAAAATCTCATTCTCGGTCGCGCGCAGCACGCGACCCGACAGCCTTACGGTGTCGCCGCGCAGGATCGGCTGCACGAATTTTCCGGCAAGCGAAGAAATGACAAGGTCGCCTCGCCATGCTCTCAGCATCGGCTCAAAAAAGGCAAGGAGCTTCATGCCATGCACCGGCGGCGCCGAGAGGCCGATCGCCGCCGCCACCGCATCGTCGAGATGCAAGGGATTGGCGTCTCCCGAAACTTCAGCGTAGCGCGCCAGCGACGGCGCGTCGAAGGGACCGATGATCGTTTCGGGAAGCGTGTCGCCGACTTTGATGTCGCCGCTCATGACGCGCTCCCAAATCCAGCGCGCGGCACCAGCCGCAGCAATGTTTCGATTCGCGCGCAGCTTTCCCCGCCGGGCGTCGCGACAGTCGCCGCCATGATCAGCCGCGGCGGGGTTTCCTCGCGGCTCATGGTGACGCGCAAATCATAGCTCTCTCCGGCGACGAGCGGCATGTCGTAGGAGAAGCTCTGCGACTCATGCACGGGCACGACGTCGAGTTCGGCGCAGAGGTCGCTCACCACCGAAAAAAGCGAGGGCTCGGCGAGCCAGACCGCGGGATAGGCGAGCGGGACGCTGGCGCCGTCGCCGCCGGTTTCCCGCGCATAGGCCGCGACGCGCGCGGGATCGACGCGCAGGCGGAAAGGCCCGAGGGCGAGCGGCGGCTCAAGCGGCATGACGAACGATCAGCACGGCGTTGATCCCTCCGAAAGCGAAAGAATTCGACATTGCCGCATCGATCTTATGCTTGCGTGCGGCGTTGGGGACAACGTCGAGCGGACATTTGGGATCTCGCTCCAGGAAGTTGATGGTCGGCGGCGCGATCTGTTCGCGAAGCGCCTTAATGGTGATGACGAGCTCCAGCCCGCCGCTGGCGCCGAGCGCATGTCCGTGAATGGGCTTCGTCGACGACACCGGCACCACGCGCCCATACTCGCCAAAGACGCGCAAAATCGCTTCGGCTTCGGTGATGTCATTGGCGTGAGTCGCGGTGCCATGGGCGTTCACATAGTGAATCTCCTGCGGCGCCATTTCCGCATCTTCGAGCGCCAGAGCGATCGAGCTCGACGCGCCTTCGAGGTCGGGGCGCACCGGGTCCTTGGCGTCGCTCGTCGTGCCGTAGCCGGCGAGTTCGCACAAGGGTTCGTGGCCGCGCGCCCGCGCCGATTCCTGCGTTTCGAGAATGAAAACCGCCGCGCCTTCGCCAAGCGACATGCCGTTGCGGCCCTTCGAAAAAGGACGGCACAGACTCGGCGTCAAGACGCGAAGGCCCTCCCAGGCGCGGATCGTCGCATTGATCACGCAGGCTTCGGCGCCGCCGACGATCGCCTTGTCGACCAGGCCCTGTCTGATCATCTGCATGCCGAGACCGATCGACTGAGTCGCCGACGAGCAGGCGCTGCCGATCGCGAACGTCGGACCATGACAGGAATAGCGCATCCCGATCGTCGCCGGCGCGGCGCTCGGGATGAGCTTGGGGACGCTCAACATCTCGGGCCGGGTTCCCTCGACATAATAGCGATAGATGCCGTCCTCGATCGTCGTCATCCCACCGATGCCCGACCCGATGATGACGGCGGTTCCGGGCCCGGCGATGTCTTTGCGCTTGAACCCCGCCTGCGCCATCGCTTCGTCGGCGGCGACGATGCAGAACTGGGTGAAGGGATCGCAGAAGGGAAGGACATTGGCTTCGATATGTTCGGCCGGATCGAAGCCGGGCACTTGCGCCGCAATCTTGATGCGGCCGTCGTACGGGCGTTCGGTCTTGAGCGGACGAATCTGGCCGACGCCGTCGCGCGCTGCTTCCCAGAGTTTTTGTGCGCCGACGCCCGAGGCGCAGACCGCGCCCATGCCGGAAATAACGACGCGGCGCCCCTGGGGGCGCGCTCGCGAGAACGCCATTTACTGCTTCTCGCGCTCTTTCTGAATGTGGTCCGCAATCGCCTCGATCAGACTCTTCACGTCCTTGGCTTCCTGCAGCGAGCCGTCCATCGGGATATAGACGTTGAACTTCTCTTCGAGCGCCGTGAGAATCATGACGATGTCCACGGATTTGAGGTCGAGACTCTCGATCGACGCGTCGGGCGTGATCTTGCTTTTGTCGACCATGCCTTCAGACGCGATCACCTCGACGATCTCGTCGATGAGTTGGCTCCTATCCTGCACATTGTCTGCCACGGGTCCCTCCGTTTCAGGCTTCTTCGCCGCTTCGGCGACAACTGACGCGCACGCGGCGCTTTGACGCGTCGCGTCGATCCGACGCCTCTTGATCGGGCCGCCCGCCCTTATCTCGGCTCTTCCGCCCTTGCGCGCTGCCCGCCCGCCCGCAGCGCGATCGGGACTGGTTAAGGCGTTTGGCCCCGAAAATAAAGCCCGCGCCGCCACTGGCGGATTTGCAGTGGCCCGCCGCACGGGTTCATGCGAAAAGTCCGCCCGAAACAACGGAGGGCGACGGCGAAAATGACGGGACAGGAGACGGCGCTGGCGGGTGTTTTTCCACAGGCCACGGAAGCCCAATGGCGCGCCCTGGTCGAGCGCGCGCTCAAAGGCGCGTCCTTCGAAGCGCTGGTCTCAAAGACTTACGATGGTCTCGCGATCGAACCGCTCTACGGCCGGTCGGCAGATTCGCCCGTTCCGGCGCTGCGCAGGAATCCCGGCCGCTGGGCCATACTCGCGCGCGTCGACCTCTCCGACGCCGACGCCGCCAACCGCTTGGCGCTGCAGGACCTCGATGGCGGCGCGGACGGGCTGCATCTCGTCTTCGCCGGCTCGATGGGCGCCTATGGCGGCGGTCTCGCCGGCGACGATGACGACGCAATTGCCCATATGCTCGCCAATGTTCGCCTCGACTACGGCATTCCAGTCACGCTCGACTATTCGCCGCGCGCGCCGGGCGCCGCTGAAGCGATCAGGCGTTTCGTCGACCGCCAGCATATCGAACCCTCGCTCACCCGTGTGTCGATGGGCTTCGATCCGCTCGGCGCGCAGGCGCGGCATGGCTTCTCAGCGGAGCCTTGGCCGCAGGCCGCCAACCGCTTCGCGCGCGACGTGACGGCGGCCGCCGACGCAGGCTTCGACTACGCGCCCGCGGTCGCCGACGCCCGCGTCGTGCATTCTGCGGGCGGGACCGAGTCGCAGGAACT
>JBFXJV010000200.1:0-6722 GCA_050174515.1 Methylocystis sp. | reverse complement strand
CTTGCGGGCTCGAAAGAAGTCCGCGACGACAAGCTCGTAGGGCGTGCCTTGCTCGATGCAGATAGCGGCGCCGTCCAGTTCTTGAACGGAATTGAAGCCGCGCTGCCGGCGGACTATGAAGCCTTGTCCGTCGTAGAGGAACACGCCCGCGTAGATGAGCTTCTGTCCCGCGTCGCGGCTTTGGGTCCAAGGAGATGCGCTGGCGAGCAGATCTACCGCGCCGGCCTGCAGCGCGCCAACCCGCGCTTTCGGCGAGAGTTCGACGAATCGCGCCTTGGCGGGATCATCGAGAACGGCGCTGGCGACGGCGCGGCAGAAGTCCGCGTCAAAGCCGCGCCACTCGCCCGATCCGTCGCGCTGGGCGAAGCCCGGGGCGGTCGTTACGCCGCAAATGACGGAGCCGCGCTTGACGACCTGGCCAAGCGTGGGACCGACATCCGTCTGCGCGCCTGCGCGAGGCGCGCAAAGCGCGCCGGCGAAAGCCGCTAGGCAGACGAAAAGGAGGCGGCGCATCATGGCGGGCTCGGCATCCGACGGCGGATATATTACGGTCTCGCGGCGCGCGCGCAAAGGCGACTCGTCAGAGGCGACATGTCTAACAACAAGAAAGAAACAGAGCATAAATTAAGGCTCGCCACTCTTGTGACGCAAGCCGGCCGCGCGCCCTTCGATCATTTCGGCTTCGTCAATCCGCCGATTTATCGGGGTTCGACGGTTCTGTTTCCAACGGTAGCCGCCCTTGAAGGGCTGCGCCAACCCTATACTTACGGCACCAAGGGCACGCCAACCACGCGCGCGCTCGAACAGGCCTGGAGCGAAATCGCCGGCGCGGCCGATACCGTGCTCACGCCCTCGGGCCTCGCGGCGATCGGACTGGCGCTGCTGACCGCGACGCATGCCGGCGCGCATGCGCTGATCGCCGACACCGCCTATCAGCCGACGCGAATCTTCTGCGACGGCCTGCTCAAGCGTTTCGGGGTGAATGTCGAATATTACGATCCGCTGATCGGCGCCGGCGTCGCCGCGTTGATGCGGCCGGAAACGACTGCGGTGCTCGTCGAGTCGCCCGGCTCGCAGAGCATGGAGGTTCAGGACGTTCCCGCCATCGCCGCCGCCGCGCACGCCCGCGGCGCCTGCGTGATCGCAGACAACACCTGGGCGACCCCGCTTCTGTTTCCGCCGCATGAGCGCGGCTGCGACCTCGCGATCGAAGCCGGAACGAAATATCTCGCGGGCCATGCTGACGTTCTCATCGGCCTCGTTTCCGCCAACGCAAAATGGGCGAAACGCCTGCGCGCGACCTTCAACGCCTTCGGCATGGGGTCCAGCCCCGACGACGCGTCGCTCGCGTTGCGCGGACTGCGCACCATGGCGCTGCGGTTGCGCGAACAGGAGCGCGCCGCGCTCGATATCGCGCAGTGGCTTGAAGATCGTCCGGAAGTCTCGCGCGTGCTGCATCCCGCCCTTCCAACGCATCCCGGCCATGAGCTTTGGAAAAGAGACTTCAGCGGCGCTTCCGGCGTATTTTCGGTCATCCTGACAGACGCGCCGAAAAAGGCGGTCGCCGCTTTTGTCGACGGGCTGGAACTTTTCGGCATCGGCTTTTCCTGGGGCGGCTATGAAAGCCTCGTGCTGCCGTTCGACTGCGCCTCGTACAGGACGGCCACGCGCTGGGCCCCGGAAGGACCGGCGTTGCGCTTCTCGATCGGCCTGGAGGATGTCGCCGATCTGAAGTCGGATTTAGCGGCGGGGCTCGCCCGGCTCAGGGTCTCCTAAAGAGCCCGCGCTTAGAATATATTCCAAACTGCCTATTTCCCGTTTGGCGAAGGTCTTTCGAAGGGAGAACAGATATGGGGGCCGTTTCCCGGTTTGCCGCTTATGCCGGCGTCTGCGCCTGGTTGATTGCCGGCGTTGCGCCGGCGCTTGCCGCCAGCGGCCAGGACTTCCCGAACGTCACATGCGTCTGCAAGGGCTGCGGCCAGAACAAGTCCGACGTCATCGGCAAATGCCCAGACGTTTGCAAGGACAAGACGGTCTACAACAAAGGCGATAGGGTCGTTCCCCCCACGTCCGCCCGATCCCGCGCGGCGAGAAGGGACAAAGCCGCCAAAGCCGCGGAGCCGACGGAATTTTGCAAGGCGACGCGCATGAAGCTGCCGAAAGGCTGGATGCGGGCCGATCCGCCGTCCGCCAGAACACGATAGAGCAATCCCGCGTTCTCATGAGTTAGCACTGCTTTTGGGCGTCACGCGCGAGCGCGGATGACGCCATCAATTCCAAAAGCTTGAAGCGCTTTGCCCGAGAATTTGGCGCCCGCTTCTTCGCTAGCCGGACACCAAAAATGCCCGCCCAAGCAACTTGGGCGGGCAAGGCTCTCTTACGCGCTCGCGAAAAGCGCGCAACGATGTTTAGAAGATCAAAGCGTGGCTCCCGCCTGGAACTTCGGAATCACCGGGCCGCCGACTTCGGCTCTCTGACGTTCGCCGGAGGGGCTGAAGAAGAACAGCAATCCGCCGAACTGGCTATCGGTGTCATAGGCGAGATCAGACAGGCGCTCGATGTCGAAGCGGGCGTCCTGAACGATTACTTCCATGTCGCGAGATTCGCCGGGCGCGATCGGATTAGGATCACTCACGGACAGGCCGCGCTCGGCAAGGAGATAGTCGGGGAAATCCGGCCGAGTGGTGAAGACGTCCGGATTGAGGAAGCGCAATCCGGCGGAGGTGAACTCGCCAAGCCGGATCGGCTCCTTGCCATTGTTGGCCACCCTCACTCTAATGCGCAGCTCGCGGCCTGGCACGGTGTAGGAGCCGCCTTTGAGCTGAACGGCGACGGTCGACGGCGGCTCATCGATCGGGGAGATGCCGGTCAGCAAGCCCGCCTGCATCGGCAGCGTGCGCGGAAACTCGTTGTTAGCTGCGGCATAGAAGACGAGCACGCCCAGCAGAACGGCGGCAAGCGTGATGGCTCCGATCCGCTTTTCGTCTTGACCGATCAGCTCCGCGCCCTTGCCGGCCTTGACCTGCCAATACCGAACAATGAGCCCCTTGGTCATGAACCAATAGAGAATCCAGACGGTCGCGGCGGCCATCCAGAAGAAGTGATAGATATAGGTCCAAGTGATCCCATAGGTCTCAAGATCGATCGTCGAACCTTCAAGGAGCGTCACCGGATTGGTGAAATCCTTCATGTCGCCATTGATGGTGATCCATTGGCCTGGACCGACGATCGGACCGCCGTCCTTGACGTTGATCTGGACATGGACGTGAAAGCGACCTTGGCGACGCGCTTTCAGGAGGATCTTGAATTCATAGTCCTTGCCCACATCCATCGAGAACGTGCGCGGCACCGGCACTTCGCCGACATAGGCGCTCTTGCGGATGAGAACCGGTCCCGGCTCGCCGACGTTTAGAAACGATTCGCCTGGCCTGGCGACGGCTTGCGGCCATCCGGAAAAGACGTGCACCTTTCCGGTAAGCTCCATCTCGTCATTCACATTGAGCTCGGTCTTCGACCATTTGACGTCGTACCAATTGAGCGTGCGCATGCGCAGGAACGCCTGCTGCGAACGTTCGCCATGCGCGGCGGCGGGCGTCGCCGCCGGCAAAGTTGTTAGGGCGCCTGCGACGGCCAATCCGAGGACCCAAAGGCGGACGACGCGAGTCGTCACGCATTTGGCCATCGATCGCATATTCAAGCTTTTCATTTGGAGCTACTCCCTTGGATTCTGTTTGCCGCCGGAGCCGCGGCCGGCTCCGGTCATTTCGTTCGTTGGTGGTTCGATGCGTCCTAGACCTCTTCGAGCTCGAGATATTTGGTCGTCGAGAACCACTTGCCCATGTTCCACCACAGGAAGTAGACGAGCATCGAAATAAAGCCGGAGAAGAAAGCGGCGACCGGCACGACGTCCTTGCCGAAGGTGCGCAGCGTGCCGCGCTCGACCATGCGGATATATTCCGGCGTGCCGGTGCGCACGTAGTTGAAGCCGATCAAGTCGGCGAGCGTGAGCAGAACGCCATCGACTTCAGTGGCCTGATGATATTGCGCGAGGACAGGCCAGTTGATCGGATAGAACAGCAGGCCCCACCCAAGGCCGCCGACGACCGCCGTGACGAGCCAGCTTCCCGACATCATCAGCACGATGTCGAGCCAGAAGCCCATTTGAATGAGCGCCGACGGAAAGACGAGGTTGATCGGGAAAAAGGTCCAGCCCCAGAAGTTGTCGTAACGGTTGATCCATTCGCCAATGAGCAGCGCCAGCACCACGGTCGTGGCGCCGATCGGCAGTCGAAACCTCGTCCAGAAGAAGGACTGCGCAGCCGCTGCGAAGCACATGGCGACGATCGGGGCCACCGTCGGCCACATCCGGCGATCCTTAAAGTCGATCCAGAAGTCCCAGTCGCCAGCGAGCAGCATGTAGTGGATATGGAAGGAGCCGAGCAGCACGGCGAACAGGATCACCAGAAGGATCCAGTCCGTCAGCATGACGCAGCCGAGAAACTCTTCTTTCGATTTCCAGGTCTTGCCGGCCGGCGAGCCTGTTTCAGTTGATGTCGACATACTTTCCTCTCTCGGATTGGTCTTGTTGCAGGAAAGCGGCGGCCTGCCCGGCCTGCGCCTTGCGATCGACGGCCGCTGTCCGTTTTTGATGCGTTGAAAAGCGCGGACTGACGCGCATTAGAGCGCGAGAACGTCCTTCTCGTAGTCCTTGCTGAGTTCAATCACGCGGTCGAGCACCTGACGCGCCACGCCGAACACGGCGAGCGCGAACCAGCCGAAGAACACGAAGCCCCAATGCAGCGGCGCCGTGAACAGTTCTTCCATGAACCAGAAGGTGTGCCCCCACTCATTCAGGCCGATGTTCGGGAAGATCATGAACGGCCCGGCGAAGAACATCAGGAACGCCAGCGAAATCCTCTTGGCGAACTGCGGAATGCGCGTGTGCGCGTACATGAACGCGCCCCAACCGCAAATGATGTAGATCGGATAGCTGAGGTAGAACTCGAGGATGTGACTCGGCGTGAAGTCGGTGTCGCGAATGACCGTCTGGTGCCAGGTGCCGTCCTGCTCCGTGAAGTAGGAGGCTCCCCAGTAGACCGAGAAGGCGTAAACCGACAGCCAGCCGATGAGCGTCAAGATGCGGCGCATCTCTTCGCGCGGCGCAACCGAGTCGATGTTGCGGTCCCGCGTCTTCCACAGATAGCCGCCGATGGCGCAGAAGGCGACGAACTCCAGCGGCAACTCCGTCCACATCAAGTTCATCCAATAGGTCTGGAATTCCGGCGCGAACGAGTCGAGGCCGGCCTTCCAGCCAAAATATTGCTCATAGATTCGGATGCCGACGTAGAACACCAACATGACGCCCATGGTGATGTAGGCGGGCTTGAAGTTCACGATCGTATCGACTTCGCCAGCTTTTGCGGCGCCCACGGCTTTTTCTGTCGTTGTATTCATCAATGCCTCTCCTCGTTAGGGTTTGAGACGCCTTCGGCGTCTCAAAAGGCGCTGGGCCTCCCGATGCTGCGATTTGCGCCGCTCAAGAGCGCTCGTTGTCACCGCTTGCAGCGACCAAGGCGCGCTTTGCGCGCTGGCCGCTCATTCGCGAACCAAGCCGTGACGGCTTTCACAGCGGGGACGACCCTATCACGCTGAACACTGTCAACGTCAAGAAAAGTACAGTATTAATGGTGCGACAATTTGCACCATATACAGTTTAGAACTACTAAAACTGCTGAAAATAATGAGACGACGTATCGTATATAATTGATACTTGAATTTGTTGGGAGGTTTATTGCGAATTTTGATGTATTATAATATGAAACCAATCCATTTTAGAATGATATCAATCACGCAATATTCAGAATTGCGACATGTTGCCGCAAGTCAAACCTATTGTGCGCCGAAATGAATCGTTGAAAATCGAGCCAGCGCTGGTCGACAGCGTTCGCCGCAATCTATGGAGAGGAAACGAATGAAGACGTTGCACTCGCTTAATGAACTTGGCTGGGTCGCCTTTTGGATCGCCTTCTGCGTTTTTCTCTTCGCGATCTTCATTCCCACCGTGAACAGAGCGCTCAACCTTTAACCGCAGTTCGCTACTGGTCCTCTTCCCCCTGGCGCATGATCGTCCCGACTCGATCTCCCCCCGAGTTGGGGCGATCTTTATCCAAGGCGCAGGGCCGCGACGGGAAGCAAAGACACAAAGTCTAATTTGTGCGCGCACCGACAAATCTTGCGCTTGATTGCGCTAGTCGCACCTGCATGAAACGTTCGCTTAGGAGCGTCACTAATGCGCTCCGACACTTTGGCGACCCAGGATAAGGCAAAGCGACGCTCAACGCCTTGAAGGGAATCGCTTCCTGGATCCGCCAAGAGACGACGTCAGGGCATCAGCCTCAGGTGGTCGTTCTTTGCATTTGCCTCAACCGGGCGTCGCATTGCATCGCTGACGGCGTGGCGTGTGGCCGGAGTTGATGAGGAGCGTAGAAGCGATCTAGCGCCAGTTTAACGACAAGATGGCACGAAGAGTAAAAAAGAGAAAATCGATGAGCACGAACTCTCGAGAAGACCATCACCTGGAATACCGTAAGCGGCGGGAAGACTCACTCCGCCAGCTACTAACGGGAATCATGGATAAACCTTCGAAGGAAATCGTCGAAGAGCTGAAGAAGGACTTGGGCGTCAGCCGCGCGACCGCTTATCGCATGATGAAGACCTTTCGT
>JBFXJV010000199.1:0-6726 GCA_050174515.1 Methylocystis sp. | reverse complement strand
TGACGTTCTCTCCCGTGATGGTCGGATTTGTGAAGGGGCCGATTTCAAGCACGCTTTCTTCGGCGGCGACCAGCTCAATGAACTCGCTCTTGTTCGCGCGTCGGCTTCCCGGTCTTCCTTCGCGCTGCCCGTATTCGATGAAGTGCCGGACGAGAGCGCTGTCCGAGTAAGTCGCGAGATCAGCATTGTCGCTACGATAGAATTGCGGATCAAATTCGATTCTTCGTTCGTAGCGTCCAAGCTTCCGTTGAAGCGATTCCGGGACGATTCGCCGGTAGGCTCTGCTCACGGCGCGACGGAGCGATTGAAATCTGACGACCACGTCGTAACCTTAATCTCGACACCGGCGCGCCGCCGCCCCCTTGCGGCGCCCACGCGCATCGGCGGTTTTCGACGAGTAAACCTGCTATTTGGACGTCGAACCGGCTGAATGCAAGCCATAATGTGAAGCGCCGTGACCAAACCCGTCCGAATCGAAGAAAGCTGGAAGAATCATCTCGCGCGGGAATTCGAACAGCCCTATTTCGCCGAGCTGCGCGAATTCGTGCGCGGCGAATATGCCGCGCGCAGAATCTACCCGCCGGCGTCGCAAATTTTTCGCGCCTTCGACGAATGTCCGTTCGATCGGGTGAAGGTCGTCATTCTCGGGCAGGACCCCTATCACGGCGCCGGACAGGCCTGCGGCCTGTGCTTCGCCGTCGGCGCCAATACGCCGCCGCCGCCTTCGCTCCAGAACATTTTCAAGGAAATCGAAGCCGATCTTGGCCATAAGGTCTCGCGCGACCCCGATCTCTCGCGCTGGTCGCGACAGGGGGTGCTGCTACTCAACGCCACGCTCACCGTCCGCGAGAACGCCGCCGGCTCGCATCAGAACAAGGGGTGGGAGCAATTCACCGACGCCGCCATCCATGCGCTGGCGCGCGAACGCGAAGGCGTGGTCTTCATGCTCTGGGGTTCTTACGCACGGCGCAAGGGCGCTAGCATCGACCGGCGCAAACACCTCGTGCTCGAATGCGCGCATCCGTCGCCGCTTTCGGCCCACAACGGCTTTTTCGGCTGCAAGCATTTTTCAAAAGCGAACGACTATCTGATCAGCCACGGTCAGACGCCGATCGATTGGTGAGGCGCAAAACCATTGGGCGCGCTCAGCCGAACCTATCGATTGCGATTCGCAGCTCTTGTCAGCCGCCCATCGCCTTCGCCGCCGCCTCATGAATCTTGAGCAGCTCTTCGTCCGTCTGAGCGACACGCACAAAGGACGGCCGCGTTGTGACGCGCTCGATATAGGCGGCGATTTCTAAGGATTCCGGCACGACGCCAAAGCCGACCGCCCAGCGCAACGCGGTTCCCCAAAGAATGTCGGCGGCGGTGAAACGCTCGCCGAAGAGATAGGGGCCTCGCGCCAGCTGCGCGTTGATCAGCGCCATGACGCCGTCGAAATCGCCATAGGCGCTTCTTCTCGCAGGCGCCGGCTCGCGATTCAAAGATCGATCCGTGACAGCCGGCTCAAACGCTGATCCGTAAAACACAAGCCAGCGCAAATAAGGCCCGCGCAAAGGGTCGCCAATCGGCGGCGCGAGGCGGTTCTGCGGGAACGCGTCGGCAAGATGGATGAAGATCGCGCCAAGCTCAGTTACAAGCGCGCCGTTGTGCATGATCGCCGGCACTTTGCCGAGCGGATTGACGGCGAGATATTCCGGCCGGCGTTGTTCGCCGAGCTGGAAGTTCAAGACGCGCAGCTCGTAAGGAACGTCAAGTTCCTCGAGCAGAATCAGCACGGCCGAGGCCCGCGTGCGCGGCGCGTGGTAAAAGATCAGACTGTCCTCGTTCATTGGCGCGCTCTGCGTAAGTGTTACGGCACAAACAGTAGAAAAATATATGTCGCGAAAACGACGAGATGCACGAGGCCGGTCAGGAGGTTGGTTCGGCCGGCGCCGAAGCTGACCACGCTGAGCAGCAACGTCAGCAGCAGCAACATGGTGTCGCGCTTATCAAGGCCGAACATGATCTCCCGGTCGGTCACGAGGCTCATGATCGCCACGGACGGAACCGTAAGCCCGATCGTCGCGACGACCGAGCCAAGCGCGCCATTCAGGCTCGTCTGCAGCGCGTTGCGCGTCGCCGCGCGGATCGAGTTCATCGATTCCGGGAGCAGGACCAGCATCGCCACGGCCGCGCCGGTCACTCTGTTCACGTCATCGACGCCCAGCCAACGAAGCGCCTCTTCAAGACCTGGAACGACCTGCTCCGCCAGCAGCGAGACGCCAAGCAGACTGGCGCCGAGTCCCATGACCGCGAGGATCGCGATCCCGCGCGAGGGCTTCATCGCACCGTGGCCCTCGGCGGCGACATGCACGTCGATAAAATAGGATCGGTGCCGCACCGTCTGAATGAAGAGAAACGAGCTGTAGAGCAGCACCGACAAAATACTGACGAAAATCAGCTGACTCGTGGAAAGAGTCGGTCCGTAGCTTGACGTGGTGTAATCGGGCAGGATGAGCGTGAGAACCGATAGCGCAATGAGGATGGCGAGATAGGCGCTGGTCGCCATCGGCTGGATTTCCTGCTCGTGGTGACGAAAGCCGCCGAACAGCAGGCAGAGGCCGACAAGACCGTTGCAGACGATCATGATTGCGGAGAAGACCGCCTCGCGCGCTTCGGTCGGATCTTCGTGGCCGTGTTCAATCATCGAGACCATGATCGCGACTTCGATAATGGTCACGGCGATGGTGAGAATGAGTGTGCCGAAGGGCTCGCCCGTCTTGGCGCCAAGAATTTCAGCATGCTGCAGGCCGGCGAAGACGGCGCCGATCAACAATACCGCTGCAACAGTCGGCGGAACAAAATCAATGGACGCCGGAATCCGCGATATCCAGCCCTCGCCGAGCATAAAAAGGGCGGCCAGCCCGAGCGCCAGCGCCGGAAAAAGGACCGAGCCAACGGTGATCTTCGCCGCCTGCATACCGCCCCCATGTCGTCGCAGCCCAAGCTTTGCCGGACTTTGGCGAGACGGTCGATCGAGCGCAAGCTGAGCGCCCGCGAAAAAGCTGGGCGGGTTGAGATTCTGCACAGCTCTTTGCTTCGACCGCCCGCATCGAGCGACTCTTTCCTTCGCCGCATCCGGCGAATAAATCTAGGTCGATGACGTCCCAGCTTACAAATCCGCGCGATCTTCCACCCGACGAAGATGACGCCCTCGACGCGGCCGAGACGCCTGCGGAGGCGGAGCCGTGCGACGAGTCGGTCGAGGCGCCCCAGACTCCCGAAAGCGTCAAGCGCGGCGTCGAAGTCATCAGGAAGCATTGGCGCCATGCGCCGAACGGTCCCGGCGTCTATCGCATGATAGCCGAAAACGGCGAAGTGCTTTACGTCGGCAAGGCGAAGAACGTGCGCAAGCGGGTTGCGAGTTACACGCGCCTCGCCGGTCACGTGAACCGCATCGCACGGATGATCTCGGCGACCGCGTCGATGATGTTCATCTCGGTCGAGACCGAAACCGATGCGCTGCTGCTCGAAGCGAATCTCATCAAGCAGTTGAAGCCGCGCTTCAACGTGCTGATGCGCGACGATAAATCCTTCCCCTACATTCTGATCGCCAAAGACCATGAAGCGCCGCAGATTCTGAAGCACCGCGGCGCGCGGGTGCGCAAGGGCGATTATTTCGGGCCTTTCGCCAGCGTCTGGGCGGTCAATCGCGCGCTCAACGCGCTGGAGCGCGCCTTTCTCCTGCGCTCCTGCGCGCAAAGCTTCTATGACAATCGCACGCGTCCCTGCCTGCTCTATCAGATCAAGCGCTGCTCGGGCCCCTGCACCGGCGAAATCTCGATGGAGGATTACGCCGAGCTTGTGCGCGAGGCGCGGGATTTTCTTTCCGGCAAAAGTCGCAATGTGCGCGAACGGCTGGCGCGCGAGATGACCGAAGCCTCGGAGCGATTGGAGTTCGAGCGCGCGGCGCGGCTGCGCGACCGCATCTCGGCGCTCTCCGCGGTTCAGGGCGCGCAGGGGATCAATCCGCGCAGCGTCGAAGAGGCCGACGTCTTCGCCATCGCCAAGGACGCCGGACGCTTCTGCATCGAAGCGTTTTTCTTTCGCGCCTTTCAGAACTGGGGCAATCGCTCCTACTTTCCACGCGCCGACGCGACGCTTTCCGAGGCGGAAGTCCTCGACGCTTTTCTCGCGCAGTTCTATCAGGAACATCCTTCGGCGCGCAGCGTCTTTCTTTCTCATCCGATCGAAGACAGCGCGCTCCTCGAAGAGGCGTTGACCGCGCGGCTCGGCCGCCGCGTCGACGTTCTCGCGCCCCAGCGCGGCGAGAAGCGCGAGCTCGTCGACCACGCGCTCCACAATGCGCGTCAGGCGCTCGGCCGCAAACTCGCCGAGGACGCCAGTCAGCGGCGCCTGCTCGCGGCGCTCGGCGAGGCCTTCGGTCTCGCCGCCGCGCCGCGGCGCATCGAAGTCTACGACAATTCCCACATCGGCGGCGCACAGGCGATCGGCGCGATGATCGTCGCCGGGCCTGCAGGCTTCATGAAAGCCCACTACCGCACTTTCAACATCCGGAACTCCGACATTACGCCAGGCGACGATTTCGGCATGATGCGCGAAGTGCTGACGCGCCGGTTCGCACGACTGGCCAAGGAAGGCGAGAAGGATCAGGACGGCGACGCCTTTCCGGCGAAGCCCGATCTCATTCTCATCGACGGCGGACGCGGACAGTTCGAAGCGGCGCGGGAGGCGTTACGCGGTCTTGATGTCGAAGGCGTCGCGATCGCCTCAATCGCCAAGGGCGCGGACCGCAACGCCGGACGCGAAACATTCTTCGTCGAAGGCCGGGAGCCGTTCCGTTTGCCGCCGCATGATCCGGCGCTTTATTTTGTCCAGCGACTGCGCGACGAGGCGCATCGTTTCGCGATCGGGACGCATCGCGCGCGGCGCAAGAAGGAATTCACCAAGAATCCGCTCGACGAAATCGCCGGCGTCGGCCCGTCGCGCAAACGCGCGCTGCTCCTGGCGTTCGGCTCGGCGAAGGCGGTGTCGAAGGCGGCGCTGTCGGACCTCGAGAAAGTGCCCGGCGTCAACAAGACGACGGCAAGGCTGGTCTACGAGCATTTCCAGCGCGAATAGGGCGGCGCGCTACTGCCCGCCGCAGGAAACGTCGCCCTCCTCGCAGGTCAGCTGACGCTGCAACCGTTTCGTCTGCTGCGCCGTCAAATCCGCAAGACATTGCGCCGCGACCATGCTGTGAATGCTGCCTCCGATCGTCCCCAGCGTATCAAAGGCGCATTGCGAGTCCCGATAGGCGATCCAGGATTTTTGCGCCTCGCGCAGTTTTGACTGGCCGGCCGCGCTGATCTTTTTCATCAACTTGCCATAGACGGCGTTGAGTTTCGCGTCGGCCTGCTTGTAATTGTCGCCCTCGCACAGATTCATGTCGGTCTGCGTATTGAGACGGCTGCAATCTTTGGCCATCGCCGAGCTCGGCCAATGGGTCAGAACCACAAAGGCCGCGCCGATTGCGATCGACAATCGCACAAAGAATGTGTTCATGGACGAATTCTCTCCCTTGCGCCATCGTTATTCGAAACTGGCGTTCTATCATGGGTTGGCATGCGAGAATTTCTGCGCATCTTTTACCAGGCCTATCTGAAGTTCAACCAGGACGATGGTTGGGCGATCGCAAGCTATATCGCGCTGTCGATCCTCACATCGTTGTTTCCCTTTCTCATTTTTCTGACCGCGCTTGCCGGCTTTTTCGGCATGGAGGCGGAAGCGGATGCTGCGACGAAGCTTCTTTTCGAGGCTTGGCCGGCGAGCGTCGCGGCGCCGATTTCGAGGGAAATCCGCAATGTGCTGACGCAGCCGCATGGCGGGCTTCTGACCCTCGGCGCCGTCTTCGCGATCTATTTCTCGGCAACCGGCGTCGAAGCGCTGCGCGTTGCGCTGAACCGGGCCTATAACTTGCCCGAGCAGCGTTCCTGGTGGTTGCTTCGGCTCGAGTCGATCTTGTTCGTTTTTCTCGGCGCCGCTTCGCTGCTGGCCATCGCGATTCTTCTGGTGATCGCGCCGCTGGCGCACGCGATCGCCCAGCGTTACGTTCCTCTCCTCGTTGAGGAGTTGCAGCCGCTCTACGAACCGGTGCGCTATGGCGTCACCACCGCCGTTCTGGCCGTTGCGCTTTTCGCGGCCCACAAATATCTGCCGGCGACGCGGCGCGACACGGCGTTCATCGCGCCTGGCATCGCGCTGACGCTGCTCGCGTCGCTGGCCTTCGGCGTCGGCTTCGGCAATTATCTCGCAAGATTCGCCGGCAGCTATATTTCGACTTACGCGGGCCTCGCCTCCATCATGATCGCCATCGTCTTTCTTCAGCTCCTGGCGGCGATCTTCATCTATGGCGCCGAACTCAATCAGACGCTCGCAACGAACCGCAAGACCACAAAAAAGCAGGGTTAAGCGCGCCTTAACCGAGGTTTTTTAGGCTGCCCGCATCCGCGCGCCACCGGCGTCGCGACCAAGCGGGACTTCTCCTCACATGCGCAGCCATGCATCCGGTCACTTCACCGAGCAGCTTCGCGAATTCACGGCGCGGCGGCTGGCCGAGCTTCTCGGCGTCTTCCTGGTCGCGATCGCCGCCGCCCTGACGCTGTCGCTCGTCAGCTGGTCGGCCCGCGATCCCTCCTTCAATCACGCGACGTCCGGCCATGTCCGCAATCTGCTGGGGCCGCC
>JBFXJV010000198.1:0-6758 GCA_050174515.1 Methylocystis sp. | reverse complement strand
GATATAAATTTTAGGACGAAAAGGCTACATCAAATGCATATAAGACTCTCTTAGCAAGTCTATGCGTTATCAAAGCCTCCTATATTGTCGTATTTCTGAGGCCTGCGTGAGCAAAATCATGTCTCCAGCTTAATATTTGCTCGTAGCTAGACTCTATATTTCTTCCTATTCGTTTATCGATACGTGCTTTCCTTCGAGATAAGTTAAATTTAAATTTCTTATTTATACCTATATCGAATAATTTTGTATAACGATTTAGGTCGCTAACTGATATCTTGCTATTTAATTTTTCAAAATTATTTGCAGTAAATTGTCCAAATAGTGTATGGCAATTTGATGCGTAATTGATTAAGGTCTCTTTCACGCAAGATTCGTACGACGCTGCTATCGAAACAACCAATAATCCAGCTAGATCAGCACGAAATTCTGTCACACCTTTATGATCCTTTGGAACAAAAGCGTCCATTTCGTTGACAAGACGTTCAATCCTGTCGAAATGTACAGATAGATCAGCTCTCGCCATGTTCAAGAATTCTTTTAGCGATTGAAATACGATTTTTTACAGACGCCGTATCTGTTGTTCCTCCCGTTATTTTTTCAATGAATTCCGCATTATTGAGAAGTATATTATATCGTGCAGATAAGTCTGTCGGATTTAAAGTCGGGTTCTCCAAAACAGCAATCATTACCGCTTCAAGAACTGCAGAATTTATCACCCCTCTCGGGCGGAAAGGTCTGGGAATGGCGCTATTTACCAGAATAATTGCGGAACCAAAGCGTTCCTTAAACCTGAGCGCGCGTTCCGAATCGAAACTACGATTTTGATTCATAACGGTATTCAAATACTTTAACATTGGTTTTTCGTAGGAGTTCCAATTCTCAAATAGAGAAAACAATCTAAGTACTAGCTCAACATCTTTTTGACTTTTGTCTGGCTTCTTCAGGCCTAAAATTGACTGCCATTCCGGTAATAAATTTAGCGCCTCAAGCTCATCGACTATTTTTCCTCTATAGACTGCATTTCTAATTTCTTGTGGCTTTAGCTGAGTGCCGCCTGTATTTAGGCGCTCAAAAATATGAAATACGCTTTCATTTCCGATTCCTGGTTTAATTTGTTTAATATTTATAGCTCTTAAAGTTGAGTTATGCAGCTTACGCTGATCTCTCTTCGATAATTCAGAGAACGTTCTGCCATTATACTCTGATCTCTCAGAGAGGCCTTTTAACTTAAATACTTGACGTCTTCCATGCTTGTCTTCTTCTCCAAAAAAACCTTCAAAAAAGTACTTTACAGAGGATAGCCGCTGTTGTCCATCGATCACTTCTAGTTGATCTTCTGAGTTTACGTATAAAAATATCTGAGGAACGGGAAGACCCATCAGAAATGACTCTATCAGACGAGATGCTTGCTCAATTTTCCATACAAACTTTCTTTGATAGAATGGAATGATAATATCACCGCGAGATAATTGCTGGGCTAGCAATTCGAGTGTAGGATCAGACGGTGATACAGAAATATCGAATTCAACGTAAGGTGCCTCGTCAGTTTCCTCTTCTACGATCAATTCATCTTCGTCGAAGTCAGTCATTTGGTTGCCCTAAGGGTGTTAGGCCGTTTCCGAGGCTTAGGATGGTGCCAATATTTTGATAGTCGTGGCAATATCGTAAGGGCGTATTGTGTGGGTGCGCAACAGTCACCATGGCACAACCGTGCCTTTGACATCCATCCGACCCACCGGCATTAGAGGCGCAATCCAGAACGCCTCTTGACCGGACGCGCCAGCCAGATGAGACCCGAACGCTATAATTTTGCCGAGGCGGAGCCGCGCTGGCAAAAGATTTGGGAAGAAAAACAATCTTTTAAGTCAGGCGACCGGCCGGACGCGGCGAAATATTACGTGCTCGAGATGTTTCCCTATCCCTCGGGCCGGCTGCACATGGGCCATGTGCGCAACTATTCGATGGGCGACGTCATCGCCCGCTTCATGCGCGCCAGGGGCTTCGACGTCCTGCATCCGATGGGGTGGGACGCCTTCGGCCTTCCCGCCGAAAACGCCGCGGCGCAAACCGGCGCGCCTCCCGCGCAATGGACCTACGCCAATATCGCCGCGATGCGGGCGCAGCTCAAAACGCTGGGCCTGTCGCTCGACTGGTCGCGCGAAATTGCGACCTGCGATCCCGAATATTACAAGCATCAGCAGAAGCTCTTCCTCGATTTTCTTAAAGCCGGCATCGTCGACCGCAAGAAATCGAAGGTGAATTGGGACCCGGTCGACATGACCGTGCTCGCCAATGAGCAGGTCATCGACGGGCGCGGGTGGCGCTCGGGCGCGCTCGTCGAGCAGCGCGAGCTGACGCAATGGTTCTTGAAAATCACCTCCTATTCGGAGGAGCTGCTCTCGGCGCTCGACGATCTTTCCCGCTGGCCGGACAAGGTGCGGCTGATGCAGCGCAATTGGATCGGGCGCTCGGAAGGCATGCTGGTCCGCTTCGCGCTCGCCGGGCCGCTTGGAGAAACGCGCGAGGTTGAAGTCTTCACCACCCGCGCCGACACGCTGTTTGGCGCCAAATTCGTCGCGCTCGCCGCCGACCATCCGCTGGCCAAGGCCGCCGCCGAACGAGACTCGGCGCTTGCCGCCTTCGCCGAGGAGTGCCGGCGCGGCGCGACCTCCGCCGAAGCGATCGAGACCGCCGAAAAGAAGGGTTACGACACGGGCTTACGGGTTGTTCACCCCTTCGACCCGAACTGGGTTCTGCCGGTCTATGTCGCGAATTTCATCCTGATGGACTACGGCACGGGCGCGATTTTCGGCTGCCCGGCGCATGACCAGCGCGACCTCGACTTCGCGACGAAATACGGGCTCGGCTTTAAGGTCGTGGTCTGCCCGGAGGGTCTTGCTCCCCAAGAGCTCGAAAATCAGATCGCCGCAAGCGGCGAAGCCTTCGAAGCCGACGGGAGGCTTGTCAACTCCGGCTTTCTCGACGGGTTCGCCGTGCCGCAGGCCAAGGAAGAGGTCGCGAACCGTCTGACGACGACGGCGCTGTTTGACCGGCCTCAGGGCGCGCGCAAGGTGAATTTCAAGCTGCGCGACTGGGGGATTTCGCGTCAGCGCTATTGGGGCTGCCCGATCCCGATCATCCATTGCGACGCCTGCGGGCCGGTTCCGGTTCCCGAGGCCGACCTGCCCGTAAAATTGCCGGAGGACGTCTCCTTCGATCAGCCAGGCAATCCGCTCGACCGCCATCCGAGCTGGAAGAGCGTTTCCTGTCCCTCCTGCGGCGCGCCGGCGCGGCGCGAGACCGACACGATGGACACTTTCGTCGATTCCTCCTGGTATTATGCGCGCTTCGCCGACCCGCAGAATGCGACGGAGCCCGCGAGCGCCGAGGCGGTGGCGCGCTGGCTGCCGGTCGATCAATATATCGGCGGCATTGAGCATGCGATTTTGCACCTTCTCTATTCGCGCTTCTTCGCCCGCGCCATGCGCGACTCTGGCCATGCCGCGATCGCGGAGCCTTTCGCCGGACTCTTCACCCAGGGCATGGTCGTCCACGAAACCTATCGCGCGCCGGACGGCCAATGGGTGGGGCCTGACGCAATCCGCATCGAGGCCAAGGACGGCGGTCGCCGCGCCTTTCTCCTCGACGGCGATGTCGAGATCGAGATCGGCCCGATCGAAAAAATGTCGAAGTCGAAGAAGAATACGGTCGACCCCGACGACATCGTCGCGAGCTATGGGGCCGATACGGCGCGGCTTTTCGTTCTGTCCGACAGCCCGCCCGATCGCGACGTAATCTGGTCCGACGAGGGCGCGCAGGGCGCGTGGCGTTTCGTCCAGCGCCTGTGGCGCCTGACTGGCGAGTTGGGCCGGGTGGCTGCGCCGGTCGGCGCCGAGCCGCTGGCGGCGAGTCACGATCTTGCGCTCGCCGTGCGCAAGGCGACGCATCGATCGATTGCCCAGGCGAGCGAAAATATCGAGCGATTGCGCTTCAACAGCGCCATCGCCCGCATCCGCGAATTCGCCAATGAGCTGACCAGCGCGCTTGACGCCGTGACCGAAACCCCGGTTCCCGACGATCTCGCCTTCGCCTTCCGCGAGGCGGCGGACGCGCTCATCCGGCTCGTGGCGCCGATGACGCCGCATGTCGCCGAAGAATGCTGGGCCGATCTGGGCCACGCGGGGCTCGTCGTCGAGGCGCCCTGGCCCGAGGCCGATCCTACCCTCGTGGCCCAGGAGATGATAAGCCTGCCGGTGCAGGTCAACGGCAGGAAGCGCGCCGAAATTCTTGTGGCCCATGACGCCGACGAAGAAACGATTCGCAAAGAGGCTTTGGCGCAAGATGGGGTTCAGCGCGCCATGGAAGGCAAGCCCTTAAAGAAGTTCATTCTCGTCCCGAAGAGGATCGTCAATGTGGTCGTTTAGCAAAGCGGCATTCGGCAGATCGGCAGTCATGGGTCGTCCTGCCGCCGATTGTCGACCGCCGACTACCCTGTTCCGTCATGCGGCGGTTCTGAGCGCGGCGCTTCTCGCCCTGCCGCTCGCCGGCTGTCTTCAGCCGCTTTACGCGCCGGCCGGCATCGGATTCGACTCGGCGCCGCTTGCGGCGGAGCTGCAGTCCATTCAAGTCGACGAGATTCCCCTGCTGCTGGGACATTACGTTCGCAATGAACTGATTTTCGGCTTGAACGGCACCGGTTCGCAGCCCCCGCCGCGCTACCGGCTGATGGTGACGCTGCGCGAACGCGTGCAGACGCCGATTCTCGACACGGTGACGGGCCGCGCCACCTCGGCGACGGTGATCGTCGACGCCGAATACCGGCTTGTCACCGTGCCTCAGGAGATCGAAGTGACGAAGGGCATCGCCTTCAATGTCGCGAGCTACGACCGTTTCTCGAACCGCTTCTCCAATGTGCGCGCCGCGCGCGACGCGCAGATTCGTAACGCGCGGGTCATCGCCGAATCGATCCGCACCAGAATCGCCACCGTGATGGCGGCGCGCCTGGCGTCCGCCCCGTCGCCTGTCGTCCCCAATTGACGGGAAGAGCGGGCATTCGCGAGTCATGACGGCGGTCAGGAGTCGCGACGCCGAACGCTTTGTCGCCGCGCCGCCCGAGGGCATTTTCCTTTTTCTCGTATTTGGCGCTGATACCGGCATGGCGCGCGAGCGCGCGCTTGCGCTCATCGACAAGCGCGTCGACGATCGCCGCGACCCGTTCCAGTTCGTCGAAATGAACGGCGACGCCGTCGCCGCCGACCCGCTCGCGCTGCTCGACGAGGCCAACACCACGCCGCTCTTTGGCGGACGGCGCGCCATCCTTGTCGAAACCGGCGCGAAATCGGTGCTTCCGGCGATCAGTTCGCTCATCGCCGCGCCGCCCGCGCATTGCACGGTGGTGCTGACGGCCGGCGCGCTGCGGCGCGACTCGCCGCTGCGCAAGCTCGTAGAGGGCGCGAAGCAGGGGGCGGCGATCGAGTGCCAGCCAGACGCCGAAGCGGATCTGCAGGCCCTGATCGATCGCAGCCTGCGCGAGGCCGGTCTTGTCGCCAGTCCCGAAGCGCGCGGCCTGCTGCTGGGCGCGCTCGGCGAAGACCGGCTGATGAGCCGCGCCGAGCTTTCAAAGCTCGCCCTCTACATGCATGGCCGCGAACATGTCGACGCCAAGGACGTCGAAGCGATCGTGGCGCATGCCTCGAACATTGCGTCGGATCGCGTGGTGACGGCGGCCTTCGGCGGGAAGGCGGACATCGGCGCGGCGCTTGACGCCTATTTCGTGCAGGACGGCGACGCGCAGCAGCTTCTCTTCGGCGCGCTGCGCTACGCCGTGGCGCTGCATCGCGCCCGTCTCGCCGTCGAGCGTGAGGGCGGACGCCCCGACGCCGGCGTGTCGGCGCTGATGCGCGCGGGCTTCGGTTTCATGCATCGCGCGCTGATGGAGGAGCAGCTCAAGAGCTGGTCGTCGGCGCGCCTCGGCGCGCTGATCGAACCGCTGCGCGCCGCGCAGATTCGTGCGCGCGCCAACGCCGCCATTGCGCGAATGGAGGCCGAGCGCGGGCTGTGGAACGTCGCCAAAGCCAGCGCTCGGCGGTAGTCAGCCTGCGCCTTCGTCCATCATTATTGTGAAGCCGCCGAAGATCATGCGCTTGCCGTCGAAGGGCATCGGCATGTCTTTCATGCGCGGGTCTTCGCGCATTTTCCTGTGGGCCGCGTCGCGAACGTCTTTCGACGGCCAGAGCACCCAAGAGAAGACGACATTCTCGCCGCTCTCGGCGGCGACGGCGCGTTTAAAGTCAGTGACTTTTCCGTCTGGCACGTCGTCGCCCCAACATTCGACGACGCGCAGCGCGCCCCACTCCTTCATGATCGGCCACATCTGCGCGGCGGCCTTATGGTAATCTTCCTTTCCGCCCGTCGGCGCCGGAATCACGAAACCGTCGACATAGCTCATTGCGTCGCTCCTTCAGGCTGGCGTGCGTTTGACGCCGACTCGGAATAGGCGCAAAACAAGCGTTGGCGATGACGGGTTATGCGGCGCTGGCGAGGCTCTCGAAAAACGCCCGGCCGTCGGTTCCGCCGACGAGCGGGTCGATGAGATTTTCGGGATGCGGCATCAGGCCCAGCACATTGCGCCTGTCCGAATAAATCCCTGCGATATCGTTGCGCGAGCCGTTGGGATTGGACTCGCCGCCGACGTTGCCGGCCGAGTCGCAGTAGCGAAAGGCGACACGACCTTCGCCTTCGAGCCGCGCGATCGTCGC
>JBFXJV010000197.1:0-6771 GCA_050174515.1 Methylocystis sp. | reverse complement strand
CAGCTATAGCCGATAAGCAGCGTCCTGGCGCCGATATCATAGCGCTCCAGTTCACGTTTCCCTAAACGATATTCTGGATCAGATGGGCCGGGCATTTCAGGCGTTTGGGTGGCGATCCCCCGGATCAATAATTGCTTTTGCATCCAGGGCAGCCAATGACTGTTCGACAGCGCCGGATGCTCGGAACTGAAATATTCAGCTTGTTGACAAGCGCCGTGCAAGATAATGGCGTTGTCCGGCGCCGACGTCACCAGCTCAACTCGTGAAGACTTTGAAACAGGTCATGTACGGCCGGTCTCAGTCGTCCCGGCCCCAATTCGAGCATCAATTCGTGCCACCTATCGGAGCCTAGCACCAATTGATCGCTCAGCCAGTTGCCCGGCAGATCGCGCGCAAAGCTTCGTAGGTCGCGGGAGTTGAAGATCGCCATCAGCGCAAGCGCCATCGCCAGGACAACGCCGCAGGCTCGGACATTAGCGCGCGTATCCGACTTGCCGGATTTTGCCGGCGAGAGGACGAGATAGAGGGGCCTCAGTCCGCGTGGCGCCCAGTGATGCGTCGTGAGTCTTTCTTCCATCCATCCTTCTCCCGGTTCGGCCTAAAACTGGAAATAGACGAATGGCGCAACGCCTTCGGGGCCAATGAACTTGATCAGCAACAGTCCGACGCCGAATAACGCGCCGAGCAGCGATGCGGGCGCCTCGCGTAGCTTTTCCGCCGTCTTTTCCAATGCATTTCCCGGCAAAAATTGCACCCCCACAGCGCCCGCCGTCAGCAATAGCAGAAAGGGGCTGAATAATTCCACGCCACCCGTTAATGTGGACATTTGTCGAAAATAACTCAATGCGACATTGATGTCGGGTGAACGAAAAAAGACGCCGGCCAATGTGAAAACGTGGAATGTTACAAACCACCCTGCGATCGCGAGGCTGAATATGAGAACCGGACTTGAACCGCTGTCTACTTGCGACGCAGCCCTTGCTCGCCATTGTGAATAGCGAGCCTTGATGATGCGTTCGATAATGAGCGCAAAACCAAGGATGGAGCCCCAGACGACGAATGTCCAGTTCGCGCCATGCCAAAGACCGCCGAGCAACATCGTCAAGAGCGTGCTTCGGTGCATACTCCATTCGGTCTTGTGCTTGTCCCCGCGTAACGCACGGTAGAGATAATCGCGCAGCCAAGTGGACAATGAAATATGCCACCTCTGCCACAATTGCTGCAATGACGTAGCCGCGAGCGGACGATCGAAATTCTTCTTGAAGCGGAGTCCGAGAAGAGCGGCCACGCCGATGGCGATGTCGCTGTAACCGGAGAAATCGCAATAGACCTGGACGGCGTAACCGTAATGCGCCGCGGCAAGATCGACGCTGCTCGCCGATGAGGGATCGTCGAATGCGGGGTCGACCAGATCAACGGCGAGATAATGCGCCACCACTGTCTTCTTGAGCATTCCGGCCAGAATCAGCAGAAAGCCGTAGACGGCGGCGACTCGCGAGAGCTGAGGGGGCTTCGACAACTGAGGCAGAAAATCTGAACCTCGCACGATCGGACCGGCTACGAGCTGGGGGAAAAAGGAGATGTAAAGAAACAAATCGAGCGGCGACGACACAGGCTTTATACGGTTGCGGTAGATGTCCACCACATAGGAGATGCCCTGAAAGGTGAAAAAGGAAATGCCAATAGGAAGTATGATTTCGAGAAATGGCATGTCTCGCTGCAAGCCTAACTTCAATAAAAGATCGGTCAGGCTGTTGAGAAAGAAATCATAATATTTGAAGAAGCCCAATGTGGCGAGGTTTACGGCGACCGCGCCGGCGACGATCCAGCGACGCGCGCCATCACCTCTTGTCTGTCCGAGAAGCGCCCCGCCAAAATAGTTGAAGGCCGAACTCCCGGCAAGCAACGCGGTGAAGCGCCAATCCCACCAACCGTAGAAAAAGTAGCTCGCACCGAGCAGAAACGCCTTGCGCAGGGTCGCGCGCGACGCACAGGCCCACGCAAGCGCGAAGACCAGCATGAAGAATAGGGCAAATGCGAGGGTGGGAAAAAGCATGACGGTTAACGACTGATCCTTGTTGCCATTGCCTGTCTCGCTAGTCACACACGCCGATATAAATCCTGCGATGGCTGTCAGCAGATGAGCGTCTGTCTCGCGCTCCTCTGTTTCCTTGGCGCTTCGGGTGACTTCGCCATGCGCGGGGCAACCCTCAGCGCGCCGACCTGACTTCGTTCGGAACAACACCGATCGCCCGGGCGACAACATGCGCAAGCAAGAGCTCGCCATCGAGAGTGAAATGCATCCCATCCTCGTCGCGTAGACGACGCTTCACTCCGTCGAGGCTACGGCCAAAGGACGAATAGTCGCCGGCTACGTCGACAAATTTTTTCCAAGAACTGACAAAGGCAAACTTATGCCTTTCAGCCTGTTTGCGAAAAATCTGGTTCAGCTGTCGATAGTCTTGGGTCATTTTTGGAGACCGCACCGCCGGCAAACCAACCCAGTAGACCTTGGCATGCGCAGTCGTCAGAGCGTCCATAAACCGCGCCACGCGGCGTTCATATTCGGCTCGCCATGCCGGAGACCCCCGAGACAGCCGATGACCGTTTACGAAGATCGATTGGCGGTCGTTGCCGCCGATCATGACGACAATCAGATCGAGTTTTGTTTTTGCCAGGAATGCCTTTAACGCTGCTTGCCAATCGTAAACATCATCGCGCATGAGACCCGTGGCGGGCTTCGCAAAGGTGACGACCGTATGATCTTCCCCCTCGTGGAGCAGTCTTTGCATCCCGTGGCCAAGCTGCTTTGCGAGCGAATCTCCAACAACGCCTATTTTCAGTGGCTGGGATGATTGCTGCAGGACGCTCTGTTCAGAACGGGCATCCTGTTCGCGCGCCTGCGCTGACCCAAACTGATTGAGACCTAGACCGATGCTCAAAGCGCAGATCCCTTTGAGCGCAGTTGAAACGCCGTGCCGGTAGTTGCGCGAAATCCAGCTCCTAAGAAGCATGTCGGATCAACTCCTAAGCTTGGAGGGGCTATTCGACCGCGCCTTGGTCGCGAACTATATGGGGTAGTTCTGCGAAGCGCAGGTCATCGGCGCATTGGGCGACGCTACGCCCAGCTTTTGCCGTAGTCTGACCGCGGATTATGGCGAAAATCGCTCGAATTTGCATTTTGCCAAAGGGAATGCGCGACGATTTCCTTTTGGGATTGATCCGCGCGACGCCGCCATATCGTCGACGATAGTCGTTCAGCGCTTGGAATCACTCCCACTCGATCGTTCCCGGCGGCTTCGACGTCACGTCATAGACCACGCGGTTGACGCCCTTCACTTCGTTGATGATCCGCGTCGCGGCGCGGCCTAGAAAACTCATGTCGAAAGGAAAGAAATCCGCCGTCATGCCGTCGCTTGACGTGACCGCGCGCAGCGCGACGACATAATCATAGGTGCGGCCGTCGCCCATCACGCCGACGCTGCGCACCGGCAACAGCGCGGCGAAGGCCTGCCAGATGTCGTCATACAATCCCGCCTTGCGGATTTCGTCGAGATAGACGGCGTCAGCCTTGCGCAAAATCGCGAGCTTCTCGCGCGTGACGAATCCTGGGCAGCGGATTGCGAGTCCGGGACCGGGAAATGGATGGCGCCCCACAAAAGCTTCCGGCAATCCAAGTTCGCGGCCCAGCGCACGCACTTCGTCCTTGAAGAGTTCGCGCAAAGGTTCGACCAGCCGCATATTCATCCGCTCCGGCAAGCCGCCGACATTATGATGCGACTTGATCGTCACCGACGGGCCGCCGGCGAACGACACGCTCTCGATCACATCGGGATAAAGCGTGCCTTGCGCGAGAAACTGCGGCGCGCCGCGCCCGTCCTCTGCGATCTTCTTCGCCTCGGCCTCGAAAGTTTCGATAAAGAGTCGGCCGATGGTCTTGCGCTTCGTCTCGGGATCGTCGACGCCGTCGAGCGCGCCGAGGAACAGGTCAGCTGCTTCGACGTGATGCAGGGGGATGTTGTAGTGGTCGCGAAAGAGCCGCACGACCTCTTCCGCCTCGCCCTGCCGCAGCAGACCGTGATCGACGAAGACGCAGTTCAGCGCATCGCCGATCGCTTCGTGAATCAGCACCGCCGCGACGGCGCTGTCGACGCCGCCGGAAAGCCCGCAGAGCACGCGCCCGTCGCCGACCTGCCGCCGGATCGCCGCGATCGCTTCGCCGCGAAACGCCGCCATCGTCCAATCCGACTTCAGCCCTGCGACCTTATGCACGAAATTGGCGAGAAGCTTCGCGCCGTCCGGCGTATGCGCGACTTCGAGATGAAACTGCACGCCGTAATAGCGCCGCGCTTCATCGGCAATCGCGGCGTAAGGCGCGTTCTCGGACGCCGCAATTACGCGAAAGCCTTCAGGCAGTTTTGTGACCCGGTCGCCGTGGCTCATCCAGACCGGAAAGCTGCCGCCTTTCTCCCATACGCCGTCGAGAAGCGTGCTTTGCTCCAGCGCCGTCACCTCGGCGCGGCCGAATTCCCGATGAAGGCCGCCCTCCACCTTGCCGCCGAGTTGAACCGCCATCGTCTGCTCGCCATAGCAGATGCCGAGCACGGGAACGCCGGAATCGAAAATCGCCTGCGGCGCGCGCGGCGAGCCATCGTCGGTGACCGAGCACGGGCCTCCGGAGAGGATCACCGCCTTGGGACGGATGTCGGCGAAGGCCCGCTCGGCGTTCTGGAACGGCGCGATTTCGCAATAGACTCCCGCCTCGCGCACCCGCCTTGCGATGAGCTGCGTCACCTGCGAACCAAAATCGACGATCAGCGCCTTGTCATGGCGATCTGCGATGTCGTGATGAAAGGCGTCGGCGGCGGTCATGGTCGAACCTGATTGAACCGCAGTTCGCCGTCACGGCCGGACCTGTTCCGGCCATCCACGCCGGTCTGCTGCGGAATGTCGGCGTGGACGCCCGCGACAAGCGCGGGCATGACGCGGGTTGTAGCGCTGGGACTGGTCTTAAGAGACGGTCGCCGGGCGCGCAACTCAGCGCCGCGCCAGCACGCACACATAAAACCCGTCCGTCCCGCTTGTTGCGGGCGAGAGGCGGATTCCGGGGCCATGCGGAGAGGCGAAACGGTCGAGGTCCGGCAGGCCGGACTTTTCCGCCGTCTCCGCAGCCGAAAGCGCAACGAAATCCGGATGGCCCGCGAGAAAGGCGGCGACCTGGTCCTCGTTTTCCTCGCGCAGAACCGAACAGGTGACATAGGCGAGCCGCCCGCCGGGCTTCACGAAGCGCGCGGCCTTTTCCAGCAGTTCGCGCTGCTCCTTCAGCCTCAATTCGAGCGCGCCGGGCGCGAGCCGCCATTTGGCGTCCGGATGGCGACGCCAGGCGCCGGTTCCGGTGCAGGGCGCATCGATCGCCACGAGGTCGCAGCGCGCTCCAAGATCGGCGAGCACATCGGCCTTGCCGCGCGGCGCGCGCGCCTGAACATTTCGGACCCCCGCCCGCTCGAGTCGCTCATGAATCGGCGCGAGCCGGCGTCCGTCGGAATCATGGGCGTAGATCTGCCCGCGGTTGTGCATCTGCGCCGCGAGCGCCAGCGTCTTGCCGCCGCCGCCGGCGCAAAGGTCGAGAACCTGCTCGCCGGGGCTAGCGGCGCAGAGCAGCGCGGCAAGCTGCGAGGCTTCGTCCTGCAGTTCGACAAGACCCTTCACATAGGCGGTCTCGCCCGTCAGCGCCGGCCCCCGGCCCTGCCCCGTCTCGATGCGCAGACCGACCGGCGACAGCGGCGTCGGCGTCGGCGCGAGATGCGCGAGCTTTTCGAGCGCCTGCTCGCGCGAACATTTGAGAATATTGGTCCGCAGATCGACCGGCGCGCGGGCGGCGAGCGCCGCGCCCTCCTCCGCGGCGCGCGCGCCGAAGGCGGCTTCGAAACGCGACGCGAGCCATTCCGGATAGTCGCCGCGCATATGGTCCGGCGCGGCGACCATATCGGCCGTCTCAAGCCGATGACGCTCGTCGTCGGAAAGCGGCGCCGGCGCATGGCGTTCGCCGAAGCAGAGCGAAGCGATCGCCTCGGCGTCAAGCCCGCGCGCCTCGCGCAGCGCGCCGAGCATGATCGCACGGGGCGTGTCGTCCCCCATCACGAATGCCGCCGAAGCGCGCTTCCTCAGCGCGTCAAAGACGAGGCTGGCGATCGCGGCGCGATCCTTGGAGCCCGCGAAGCGATGCGCCAGGCCCCAATCCTTCAGCGCGTCGGCCGCCGGCCGCCGGCGCCTTGCAAGCTCGTCAAGCACTTCGATCGCGGCGGAGACATGGGCGGCGGGAGTCATTTGCGCGGCGCTGCTACCTTTCGCAACCGAATTGGTATGATCTGCAATGCGACGCTCTCACCGGGAACCGGCTGCAGCGCTTATCCGACCTCAATCGAACTTCCCCACCGCTTGATGCATCGCGTGGATGCGGCGGATCGTGCCGGTCGCCGAGCGATAGACGATCGTCTCGGTGTCGATCGTCGTCTGGCCGAGCGATACGCCGCCGACAAGCGGCCCGGCGGTGACGCCGGTCACGCAGACAACGACATCGCCCGCCGCCATGTCGCCGACCGCGTATTTGCGGCGCGGATCGATCGGTCCGAAGCGCTGGGCCTTGGCGATCTGATCGCGAGTCTCGAGCGCGAGCCGGCCCTGCATCTGACCGCCGGCGCAACGCAGCACGCAGGCGGCGAGCACGCCTTCCGAGGCGCCGCCGCGGCCAAGATACATGTCGACGCCGGT
>JBFXJV010000196.1:0-6773 GCA_050174515.1 Methylocystis sp. | reverse complement strand
ATCGCCGAGGGCGTCGAGAACTCCAACTACTATCTCCACACCGGCGCCGGCAGCTTTATCCTCACGCTTTACGAAAAGCGCGTCGCGGAAGCCGATCTGCCGTTCTTCCTGAACCTCATGGAGCATCTCGCGGCGCGGGGCGTCACCTGTCCGCTGCCGGTGCGAGACCGCGCCGGCGTCGCGCTCGGGCGACTCGCCGGCCGTCCGGCCGCGATCATCACCTTTCTTGACGGCTATTCCGTCCACCATCCAGAAGCGGCGCATTGCGCCGCGCTCGGCGCGACGCTCGCGCGACTGCACCTCGCCGGCGCCGATTTCACGCAGCGGCGCCGCAATGCGCTCTCAGTTGAGGGGTGGCGACCGCTTTTTTCGACCTGCGCATCGCGCGCCGAGGAGGTTGCCTCTGGATTGCGCGCGCTCATCGACGCGGAGCTGGATCATCTCGAACGTGACTGGCCGCGAGACCTGCCGAGCGGCGTCATCCATGCCGATCTTTTCCCTGACAATGTTTTCTTTCTCGGCGAGCGCATCTCGGGGCTGATCGACTTCTACTTCGCCTGCACCGACGCCTACGCCTATGATCTTGCGATTTGCCTGAACGCCTGGTGCTTTAATGCCGAGCATCGCTATCAGCTTGAGAAAGGCGCGGCGCTGCTCGACGCCTATCGCCGGATTCGGCCGCTCTCCTCAGCCGAGATCGCGGCCTTTCCGACGCTCGCGCGCGGCGCCGCGCTGCGCTTTCTGCTGACTCGCTACGTCGACTGGCTCAACGTGCCGCCGGGCGCCTTGGTGCGCCCGAAGGACCCGCGCGAATATCTCGCCAAGCTCCGCTTTCACCAGTCCGCCGCCGATGCGCGCGTCTATGGCCTCGTTTCGTGACGCGCCGCGTCTCGATCTGGACCGACGGCGCCTGCTCGGGCAATCCGGGGCCCGGCGGTTGGGGCGCGATTCTGCGATTCGGCGATCGCGAAAAGGAGATCAGCGGCGGCGAGCCGCTCACCACCAATAACCGCATGGAGCTGATGGCGGCGATCAGAGCGCTTGAAACGCTGACGCGGCCTTGCGCCGTCGACCTTCATACTGATTCGCAATATTTGCGCGGCGGAGTCACGTCATGGATCGCGGGCTGGAAGGCGCGCGGCTGGCGCACCGCCGACCGAAAGCCTGTGAAAAACGTCGATCTGTGGCAAAGACTGGAAGCGGCGGCGGAGCCGCATGACGTCGAATGGCATTGGGTTAAAGGCCATTCGGGCCATGACATGAACGAGCGCGCCGACGAATTGGCGCGCGCCGGCATGGCGCCTTTCATCCCCGGCAAGCCGCCTGGAAGCGAGCGCGCTTCTTCGCAATAACCTTGTTCACGGGTCGACAGACCCTATCTAACAATCAACCAGGACTCTTCTTCGCCTTCGGGGAGCGCGGCGTCGCCGCGTTCCCCGTTTTGCTTTGGACGCCATTGAGTCTTGGGCATTTTATTTACCTTTGGCCATCATATTGACATGACGCCGCGCAATGGAGCCATGTGCGGTTTAAGTATGCGCGTCTTCGCTGATTCTCTCTTGATGGGGAGCCAAGACGTCGATGCACCTTCCCAAGAAATGGTGGATTGGTCTGCCGGTCCTTATCGGACTCGGATATTTTGCGCAGCAGGCGCTGACGCCTCGGCTCGAGGATGATCTGCGCGACGCCGTCCTGTCCCGTCTCGCTCAATCGCCTGACGCGATCGACAGACCGAATGTCAGCGTCGCGGGCCGCGACGTGATTCTCGCCGGCATTTCGCTGTCGCCCGATGTGAAGGCGCGCCTTCTGACCGCGTTGGGAATCGAAACGCCTGCGCGGCGAATCGTCGACGCGACCGAGCCGCTTTCGCGCGCGACGCCCTTCGTGCTGAAAATCGAACGCCGCGGCGGCAAGGCCACAATCTCGGGCAATATCCCGCCGACAGGCGCGCGCGAAAGGCTGCGCGCCGAGATCGCCTCTTTGGGCCTGGAAGTGAGTGACGCCGCCGCCTATGCCGACGGCGCGCCGCAATCCTTCTCCGATCTTGCATCCTTCGCCGTTCGCCGACTCGCCGAACTCGACCCTGCGACGACGACGATCACCGACGGCGCGCTCTCGGTCGCAGGCGAGGCCCGCAGCGCTTCTGATTACGACAAGGCGCTTGCGGCGCTCAATTCGCCGCCGTTCGAGGCGGGCGCCGTAAAGGCCGCTGTGTCGCCGCCGCGGGTTTCGCCTTACGTGTTTTCCGCAGCCTTGCGCGACGGCGTCGTCAGCCTGTCGGGCCATCTCCCGAACGACGATCTGCGCAAACAGATCGTCGCCATGGCGGCCGCGGCCGGCGTTGGCGCTGCGGTCAGCGACTCCACGAAGCTTGGCGCCGGCGCGCCGGAAGGCGACTTCGCCGGCGCGCTCGCCTTCGCCGTCGGCGAACTCGGCAAGCTGTCGCAAGGCAAGGTCGTCGTGACCGACGGCAAAATTGCCATCGAAGGCCAGGGACGCCAAAACATAATGGGCGCGACGATCGAGGCCGACGCCAAAGCGCGCCTGCCGGCAAGATTCGAGATCGCGCGGCTGGACGTCCTGGCCGGTCCGGTAGCGCCTTACGTGTTTGAGGCGCAGCGCGCCGGCGGAGAAGTGACGCTCTCCGGCTATGCGCCGGATACAACCGTCCGCAATCGTCTCGTCGAAACCGCGCGCAGGAGTTTCTTCGACGCGACGGTGGTTGACCGACTCGTCATCGCGAAGGGCGCGCCGCAGAGTTTCTCGGAAGCGATGGATCGTTCCCTCGCCGCGCTCGCGCGCCTCGACGAAGGCAAGCTTTCGATCAGCGACGCGACGGTCTCGCTCGTCGGCGTCGCGCGTCATCAGGGCGCGCGCGCCGATATCGCAGCGGCGTTCGACGAGGGGCTGCCGCAGAGCTTCCACGGCGACGCGCAGCTCTCGACGCGCATCGTGGGCGCGCCGCTCGACGCCGGCGAATGCGGCGCGTCGCTGTCGCGGCTTATCGCCAAATCGCCGATCGTCTTCGCGTCCGATGATTCGACGATCGCGCCTGAATCCGCGCCTCTCGTCGATGCGATCGCCGCGACGGCGCTGCGCTGCCAGGGAGCGTCCATCGAAGTCGGCGCGCATACCGACAATGTCGGCATTGCGGAAGTGAACATGGGACGCAGCAAGCGTCGTGCGCAGGCGCTCGTCGATCGACTCGTGAAGGCTGGGATCGACCCCTTCAAAATAAGAGCCGTCGGCTATGGCGGCGAGCGTCCGATCGCAGCGAATGACAGCGACGAAAATCGCGCGCGCAATCGGCGCGTCGAAATCATCGTCAAGTAGCGTCGGAGAAGGAGAAAGCAGATGGCTTATGTGCTGACGCTCGGCTGGCCTTGGTTCGCCGCAGCCTGCGCGCTTGGCGCGCTTGTCGGTTATCTCACGACCTCGTCGGCGAAGGACGCGCCCGCGGCGCCCGGCTGGAACATTGTCGCGATCGCTGTGGCGCTCGCAGGCGGCGCGGCCGCGTCCTGGTTTGGGCTCCTTGAGGGCCGAGCCGCGCTGACGACGGACATATTCCTTGTCGCGGCCTTCGCCTATCTGATCGGCCTGCCGATCGGCGGCGCGCTCAAGAAGGTTCAGGCCCCTGCGCCAGCCTATGCGGTGAAGCGACCGACAATCATGCTTCGCAGCGCGATGGCTGAAATCTCCGAACCTGTCGTCGCGCCATCGCCCGAGGAGCCGCAAGCTGAGATCGCCGCAACGGCCGAGCCTGAAACGCCAATGAGCGTCGAGCCGGCGTTGGCGGCGGCGGCTTCCGGCGCCAAGGCGCTGAACGAGAAGGCCGCGCAAATGCGCGCGGCAAGCAGCAAGATGGCGGCCGGCGCGCGTCCCGCCACCCTTCCTGCGCCGCGCGGCGGCGCGGCGGACGATCTCGCCAAGATCAAGGGGCTCGGACCTAAGAGCGTCGAGAAGCTGCACGCGCTCGGCGTTTTCCATTATGATCAGATCGCCGCCTGGAGCGACGACAATGTCAAATGGATCGAATCATCGATCGGCGCGGCGGGCCGGGTGAAGCGCAGCGGCTGGGTCGAGCAGGCGCAGGCGCTGACTGGCGGCGCTGATCGGAGCGCCGACGCGGCGTAGCGCCCGAGAGGAACGAGTTGGTGTATATGCGTCATGTTCCAAGCTTCGTCCTCGCAAGCGTCGCGTTCCTGTCGGCTCCAAACCTTCGCGCTCAGGACATGCTGCAAGGCGTCGACCTTGCGCAGCCGGCCTATTCCACGGCTGAATTGACGCGCGCCGACGTTGAAGCGGCGCTGCGGCAGCGCACGAAGGAACGCAAGGTCGATCTCTCGGAGAAGAGTCTCAACGGGCTCGATCTTTCCGGACTCGATCTGCACGGCGTCAATTTTCGCGCGGCGCGCATGAACAAGGCGCGTCTCGCCGGCGCGCGTCTCGATGACGCGATCCTCGATCAGGCCTGGCTCATCGAAGCCGACCTCTCCGGCGCTTCCCTCAAAGGCGCGCACGCCTTCGCGTCGCAAATGCAGCGGATGCGGGCCGACGGCGCCGATTTCGCTCATGCGCGACTTGCCGGCGATCTGACCGGCGCATCGGCGCGCGGCGCCAATTTCGCCGACGCTGATCTTTCCGCCGATATGAAGAACCAGTCGATGGGCCTGATGCGCGCGGTGCTGCGCTCGACCGCGCTCGAGGGCGCGCGTTTTCATAACGCCAATCTCGCCAGCGCCGACCTCCGTTTTGCGAAAGCGGCGCGCGCGGACTTCTCCAATGCCAATCTGACAGGCGCCGACGCCGCCGGCGCGGATTTCACCGACGCCAACTGGACCGGCGCGAAGACCGAGGGCCTCGACCTCGATTCGGCGCAGATCGACTCTGACGCCCGGGCTACGCTCTCGGACGCGCAGAACATCGATCGCGCGCGCATGAAATGATGCGTGACTTGGTTCGAATCGGCGTCGATCTCGGCGGCACGAAAATCGAGGCGGTTGCGCTTGACGCCGAAGGCGAGACGCTGGCGCGCCGCCGCGTCGCGACGCCCGCGGACGATTATGACGCGATTGTCAGGTCGATCGCGGCGCTCGTCGTGGACATTGAATCCGATATCGGACGGCGCTGCGCCGTCGGCGTCGGCACGCCCGGCGCGATCTCGACCCACACCGGGCTTGTGAAAAACTCCAACACCGCCGTCGTTAACGGCGAGCCGCTCGACGTCGATCTTGCGCAGGCGCTCGGACGGCAGGTGCGAGTCGCCAATGACGCCAATTGTTTCGCGCTGTCCGAGGCGATCGACGGGGCCGGCCGCGGCGCCGGCGTCGTCTTCGGCGTTATCCTCGGCACGGGCGTGGGCGGCGGAATCGTCGTCAATGGCAAGATTGTCGAGGGACGCAATCGTGTGGCCGGGGAATGGGGCCATACGCCGCTGCCATGGATGACCCCGCAGGAATATCCGGGAGAGCTCTGCTTTTGCGGTCATCGCGGCTGCATCGAGACGTTTCTCAACGGCGCGGGACTTTCGCGCGAATATGAGGGGCGCTCGCGCGTATGGCGCCCCGCAACCGAAATCCCCGAACTGGCGGAAGCCGGAGAGCCGGCCGCAGTTGAAAGCCTCGAGCGCTATCGGGATCGTCTGGCGCGCGCGTTGGCGATGGTCGTCAATCTCATTGATCCCGACGTCATCGTGCTCGGCGGCGGTGTCTCGAATATCTCGCGAATCTACGACGGGCTTGCGGCGCGGGTAGGGGAATATGCCTTCACCGACGCTTTCGACACGAAAATCCTGCCCAATGTGCACGGCGATTCAAGCGGCGTGCGCGGCGCGGCGTGGCTTTGGAGCGCCGGGGAGTCGGGTTGACGAGCGGGGAATGCGAAGAGCGCCTCGCGCAAGGCGCCGTTCCATCCGGCCGCGCGCCGGTGTATGCGGGAAGGGTCGCGGCGGCAGGAGCGCGGCTCGCGAAAAAGTGGGAACCGATTTTTCGCGTAAAGCGCGCTCTAAATCACTAGAATTGATCACGTTATCTTCGTTCAGGCGAGTCCGCCTGAACGCAGCGTGATCCAGGGGCGAGCGCGAGGGGAGTTGCGATGGGCGCCGCCGGAGACCAGCCGAACAACGGAAAAAGGCCGTTCGCCAAGCTCGCCTTTCTCGCCTCGGGCGCGCCGGACGCGGAAGAAGCGCGCCGGCGCCTCGTCGAAAAATACGGCGACTGCCCGCCCGAAGAGGCCGATTGCATCGTCGCGCTCGGCGGCGACGGCCTGATGCTGCGCACGCTTCATCGCTTCATGGACGCCGGCAAGCCGATCTATGGCATGAACCGCGGCTCGGTCGGCTTTCTGATGAACCAATATCGCGAGACCGGGCTGCGCAAGCGGATCGCTGAGGCCAAATCTTCGATCGTCCACCCGCTGCTGATGCATGCCGTCAATGTGCGCGGCGACGAATTTTCGGCGCACGCCATCAATGAAGTATCGCTGCTGCGCCAGACGTCGCAGATCGCCAAGCTGCGCATCCTGGTCAACGGCCAGGAACGCATGCCGGAACTCGTCACCGACGGCGTGCTCGTGTCGACGCCCGCCGGCTCGACCGCTTATAACCTTTCCGCCAATGGCCCGATCCTGCCGCTCGACGCGCCGCTGATGGCCTTGACGCCGATCTCGGCCTTTCGCCCGCGCCGCTGGCATGGGGCGCTGCTGCCGGACGCCGCCAAGGTGCGGATCGAAGTGCTGGAGGCGGCCAAGCGCCCGGTCTCGGTCGTCGCCGACCA
>JBFXJV010000195.1:0-6775 GCA_050174515.1 Methylocystis sp. | reverse complement strand
CTGAACGGGCTTGGGCCGATTATCTCTATTGGCAGACGCACGATAAAAAAACTCTCGAACGCGTCAACGCGTTGATCAAAGAATGTTCTCGGACGCCATTCGAGGGTCTGGGCAAGCCTGAACCATTGCGTGGCGACCTGCGCGGCTGGTGGTCGCGCCGCATCGATCGCGAGCATCGCCTCGTTTATCGCGTCGAAGACGGCGTGCTACAGATTGCTCAGTGTCGCTACCATTATTGACTTGTCACCCCCGCGCCAGCGCGATCATCACCGCGCCGGCGAGCATCACCGCCGCGCCAAGCAGCCGTCCGCCCGTCTCCTCCTTCAGCACATGTCCGCTCGCGAGCACGGTGAAGAGCGCCGAGAGGCGCTTGATGGCGATGACGTAAGGGGTGAACAGAATAGTCAGCGCCCACATCTGCAAAGTGTTGCCGAAGGCCATCGCCGAGCCGGCGGCGATCGCGTGGCGTAGCGCGAACACACGCGGCGCGGCGCGGCGCCCGGCGAACCAATAGAGCAAGGCGCAAAGCGCGATGACGATCGTCACCGCGGTGATCCACACGAGCGGCGTCGACGCCCTGACGCCGAGCTTGTCGATATTGGCGGTGACGCTCCAGATCACCGCCGTGCCGATCATCATCCGCGCGCCCTTCTCGCGGGCGAGGACATAGAAGTTGAAGCGGCGTCCGCTCTCCTGGTCAACGTCGAGCAGGCCGACGCCAAGCACGGTGAACAGCACGCCGAAGATGCCCATCGGCGGCGCATGTTCGCCGGTCATGATCGGCGAGGTGACCAGCATCAGCACCGGCGTGAGCAGCACGAGCGGCGCCACCAGCGAAGCGTCGGACAGTCGAAAGGCGCGGACGTATAGGCCGTAGGCGACGACATTGAGCGCGCCCGACCACATGAGCAGAGTCCAGAAGTCAGGCTTCGTCAGCGACGCGAGCGTTTCGCGCGGCGCGTTGAAAAGCGCCGGATAGGAGACGAAGCAGGCGACGATCAGCAGCAGAGCGCCCGCGCCCCACTGCGTCGCGAGAATGGCGCGATCATCCGCCGTTCGCGTCGCGGCCTTGGTGCCGAGATCGGTGACGGACTGGCAAAGGGCGGTGACGAGCGCGGCGAAGAGAGCAAGAAGCGCGAGGTCCATGGCGCGCGCTATAGCGCATGGCGCGCAAAAGCGGGAGTTGGCGCAGAGCCACAGGAATTGGGTGAAGGATGGTTTTCCTCACCCTTCGAGACGCGTGCTGCGCACGCTTCTCAGGATGAGGAAGCCCTTCACCCGATCGCCCTGGGCGCAGAGCGCCCCGCGCTCGACGTTCGCAACCGAGAGATTGCTCGTTCACACCGAAATCGCGGCGTTCCCATCGATGCGCCCGTGCAGACCGTTGGGCAGCCGTGGATTTGAAAGGACATAGCGCCCGCGCTCGCGCACCAGCTTCGTCACGGCGGCGAAGTCGATCTTGCCCGAACCCAGCAGCGGGACTTGTTCGACTACCAAGACTTCCGCCGGCGCCATCAGATCGGACGCGCCTTTCGATTTGGCGTAGCTTTGAAAATCGGCGCGGGTCGCGTCCTTCTGCTGCGTGACGAGAACGATTCGCTCGCCCTTGCGCGGATCGATCTCGGTCGCCGCCGCCGACAGCGCGTCGGGCCAGAGCTCCGCCGCCAGCTGCTCGACCGCTGCGAGCGACACCATCTCGCCGCCGATCTTGGCGAAGCGCTTGGCCCGTCCCTTGATCGTCACATAGCCTTCCGCGTCGATCGCGACGATGTCGCCGGTGTCGTGCCATCCGTTCTCCGGCGGCTGCGTCACGCCGGGTTCATCGACCTTGAGATAGCCCATCATGATGTTGGGACCGCGCACCAGCAGACGTCCGCCCTCCGCGACGCCGGGAACAGTTTCGAGTCGATGTTCGACGCCGGGCATCAAGCGTCCGACGGTGCCGAATTTGTTGAACATCGGCGTGTTGAGCGCGAGCACCGGCGCGGCTTCGGTCACGCCGTATCCTTCGAGAATGCGGATGCCGAATTTCTCCAACCAGCTGTCGCGCGTCGCTTGCTTCACCGGCTCCGCTCCGGCGACGACATAGCGGATCGAGCGAAAATCATAGGCGTGCGCCGCTCGTGCGTAGCCGGCGAGAACCGTGTCGGTGCCGAACAGGATGGTGGCGTTTGAGCCGTAAACCAGTACGGGCACGATGCGATAGTGCAAAGGCGAAGGGTAGAGATAGATCGGAACGCCGGAGATGAGCGGCAGCGTAAAGCCGACCGTCAGCCCGAACGAATGAAACATCGGCAGCACGTTGAAGACCTTGTCGGTGCGTCCGAAGTCGATGCGCGCCGCCGCCTGCGCCGCATTGGCGAGCATGTTTCTATGCGACAGCGCCACGCCTTTCGGCGCGCCCTCCGAGCCCGAGGTGAAGAGTATCGCCGCCATGTCGTCGGCCGTACGGGCGACGACCGGCTTGCGGAACCGTCGAATGGCGTCGAGCCTGTCGGCAAGGGAGATGCGCGCGCGGATGTCTTCCAGATAGACGATCGCGACCTTTTCTTCGAGCGCGGCGACGAGCTTTTCGAGCTTGGCCTTCTCGATGAAGCCGCGGGACGTGAGAATGGTCCTCGCCTGCGCCGCCTCGCATCCCGAAAGAATATTCGCGGCGCCGGCGGTGAAATTGATCATCGCCGGCGTTCGGCCAGCCGAAATGACCGATAGGAATGTGATGCCTGCGCCATTGGCGTTCGGCAGCATCAGTCCAATCGCATCGCCAGGGTTGCCGATCATCGCAATCTTGCCGGCGAGCGCCCGCGTTCCGGCCAGGAGCCTGCGATAGGTGACCTTGCCGGCGACCGGATCTTCGAGGGCGAAGCGCGACAGCCCGTGTTCGCGCGCCGCTTCAACCACGGCTTCGAAAAGCGTGCGGTCGACATTGGTCGTGCGGAAGACGAGGTCCGACATGATCTGGTAGAGGGCGGCGCCCGCCGCAATGCGCCGCGCTTTGCCCTTCAGCGCGTCGTCGACGAGCAGACGGACCGGCGCGAGCGCGGTGAGCGTGAATTTTGGAAACCAGCGCCGGCGCGCCTGTTGGCGCGTCAGCCGGGAGAACATCGTCGCTTCGGCGCCGTCGATGCGAACGGGCACGATCATCGCGCCGGATTTCTCCGCGATCAGCCCGGCGCCGTCGTAGACTTTCATCAGGCTGCCGGTGACCGTCAGCCGGCCTTCGGGAAAGATGACGAGCGGATTGCCGTCCCTGACCGCATGGATCAGCGCGCGCGCGCCGAATGGATTCGCCGGATCAAGCGGAATGGCGCGGGCGATTTTCAGAAACGGCTTCACCCACCATTTTTGCGAAATTTCCAGGTCGATGGCGAAAACCGGCTCCTTCGGCATGACCGCGAGAATCGCCGCGGCGTCGAGAAAGCTCACATGATTGAGCGCGACGATCGGATTGGGTCCGGCCTTGTCGAAATTCTCCAACCCCTTCGCCTCGAGACGATAGAAGGCGCGAAAAATGATCGAGAGCAAATCCTGCATCGGCGAAGCGACGACCGCCTTGAGCATCCAGACCGAAGCGGCAAGCGCGACAACCGCTACGCCAATCAAAAGCGCCGCGAAGGAGACGTTGAGGCTCTGCAGCGCCGCTACCGCGAGGCCGCCAAGCGCCATGAAGGCGGCGTTCTGAACATTGACCGCGGCGATGGTGCGGGCGCGTTCCTGCGGCGCGCTCTTCGCCTGAATGGCGGCGAAGGACGGAACGATCATCAGACCGCCTGCGACGGCGAGAATCGACAAATCGATCGCCGCGCGCCAGGCGAGCGGCTGCGCGAAATAGGCCGCCGGCGCGAGCGCTGCGCCCGCCGCAGGCGCCGGCGAAAGTAGCAGCGCGACGCCGAGATCGGCCGACCCGAAAGCCACGAGCGCCGCGCCGACGGCGGACGGCAGCAGCACGATCTTGCCTTTGAGCAGGAAGGCCGCGAGCCCGGACCCCATGGCGATGCCGATGGCGAACAGCGCCAGATGCACGCTGACGACGATCTCGGCGCCGTGCAGCGTCTGAGTGATCAGCGAAGGCGCGAGCGACATGGCGATCGAGCCGAACAGCCAGAACAGACTCGTGACGATCGCGAGGCGCCGCAATTCCGGTTGGGCGCGCAAATGCCGCAGCAATCTGTATGTCGAGCGGAAGACATTGGCGTCGATCGCAAGCTGCGGATCGGCGCGCCTCGTCGGCGGAATGAGCCAGGCCGCGCCGAGCGCAAGCACGGCGACGCCCATCACGCCGGCGGCGAGTATGACGCCGTCGCCCGCATGTAGCGCCGCGCCGCCGGCGACCGTGCCGCTCAGAATCGCGAAGAAAGTCGCGCTCTCGACAAGCGCGTTGCCGGCGGGGAGCTCCTCTTGGGTCAGATGGTCGGGCAGGATGCCGTATTTGATCGGCCCGAACAGCGCGCCAGTGACGCCGAAGAGAATGAGCGCCCCGAAAAGCGTCGGAAGACTGGCGAAGAGAAAGCCCGCCGCCGACAGGCCGGCGACGGCGATCTCCGCGACGCTCAGCCAGCGCACCACGCGCGCCTTGTCATATTTGTCGGCGAATTCGCCGCCGATCGCTGACAGAAGAAAATAGGGGGCGATGAAGGCCGCGCCGGCGAGCGTGACGAGCGACGCGCCGCCCTCCGCCATTTGCGCCAGGATCAAGAGCACGAGCGCGTTCTTGAGGAAATTGTCGTTGAAGGCCGCAAAGAACTGACGCCAGAACAAAGGCGCGAAACGCCGCGAAGCGAGAAGCGATTGCGACATGGCTCGTAAATCCAAGGGCGAGGCCGGCGACTTTCACCTGATCTCTTTTAAGGATCGGTCAAGACGCCGGATGGTTGCATGAAGGCGCGAGAATTTTTCGCGTCACGGGACTTTGGCGACATCCATCAAGAGGCGCTCGGTGCGCGCGTCCTCGATGCGGTTCAAGAGCTTTTCGGCCTCCCGATTGTCGCGGATGGTCTTGGAGACGACGATGCAGGACTGCACCAGCATCACGACGCCCATGGCGAGAAAGCCCTTCATCCAGCCATCGATCGGCATGAGGAACACGCCGGCGCCCATCATGGCGATCGAGAGCCCGAAGGTGGCGTATGAAAAGCTGATGAAGGCGGAGGAGTGCTTGATCGGTTGAGTGGTCATTTGAGGTCTCCTTTTTGAACAGATCGAATCTTTTGATTTGTCCTCATACGGCGGAATGATCACGAAGAGGCGGCCTTCTCCTTCAGCCTTGCGAGGACATCGGCGGCGCGCGGCTTGACCGGCGGGCCGAACCCTTCATTCGCCAGCGTCTCGTTGAGGCTTTCGGCCTGCGGTTCGGCGTCGAGCGCGTCGAGGGCGGTCTCGGCGGCGCAGGCCTGCGCCTGCTGCTCGCGCAGCCGCGCGAGCGTCGTTTCGGCTTCCGAAAGCGTCGCTTGATGGCAGGGCGCGTTCTCCAGTCGGCCTCGGCGCATCACCCGCACCGACTCAGCGGCCCGGGCAATGCGCCTTCCGCGCTCCAGTTCCGCGAGTCGCGTCGACTGACCACGCACATGGCGCTCGAGTTTAGCGATTTCGGCGGAAAAGATCGTCCGGGCCTTTTCCGCGGACTTAGCGTCGCCTTCGAGCGCGGCGATATTCTCCGCCGCTTTCGCCGCGAGATCCTCACGGCCGCCCTTCAACGCTTCGACCGCGCGGGTTTCGAGTTCGGCGGTCTGCTCTCGCGTCGCAGCAAGCTTGCGCGCCTCGGCCCGGTCCTGGGCGATGGCCAAAGCCAGCGCCTTCTTGGCGCGCTCGACGCTTGCCGCCGAGTCGCGCATTTGCTGGTCGAGGAGCGTCAGCGCATGACGGTCGGCGAGGCGCTCGTCGGCCTCGAACGCCCGACCCCTCATGAGAGTGACAACAGTTTTGAACATGGCGTCCTCCTGCGTGAACTATGTTCACACTCGGACCATAGCGCCGTTTTGAACATAGTTCAAGCCACAATTGAACGTCGTTCAACTTTTTCTTTAACGTCCTTACATAACGTGCGTTAGGTCGCTGGCGCGCCGAAAGGCCAATTGTCGCCGCATCGTCGCGGCAAGCTGCGCGCAAAGGAACGAACCGCTTGAACGAAACCAAGACCGAAGCTGGAGCCGAGCGACGTGCGCAATTGCGCGACCGGCTGATCGAAGCGGCGCAGGAGGCGATCGCGTCGCAGGGCCTTGCCGGGCTCAAGGCGCGCGACCTCGCCACGGCGGCGGGCTGCGCGCTCGGCGCCATCTACACCGCCTTCGACGACCTCGATGAGCTGATTCTCAGCGTCAACTCGCGCACATTGGCGCGGCTGGAAACCGCGCTCGATCGAGCATTGGGGGACGCCGAGGCCGAACAGGCGCTGCAGGTCATGGCGCGGACCTATTTGAACTTCGCGCGAGCGGAAGAGCCGAGCTGGCGCGCGCTCTTCGAGCATCGCCTGCCGCCGGGCGCAGCGCCGCCGCAATGGTATGTCGACGCCCGCAATCGCCTGTTCAATCGGCTGGACGCGCCGCTGTCGCGGCTCTTGCCCGGAACCGGCCACATCGCCCGCGCGGCTTTCGCGCGCACTTTATTCTCTGCGGTGCATGGCGTCGTCGCGCTTGGGCTTGACGAGAAAATCGCCGACACGCCGCCAAAGCTTCTCGACGACCAGCTGGAAATGCTGGTGCGCATTATCGCGGACGGGCTGATGATGGAGACGGCCCGCTTGCTTTGAACCGCGTGACCTGTCATAGGCGCGCATGGC
>JBFXJV010000194.1:0-6779 GCA_050174515.1 Methylocystis sp. | reverse complement strand
ATTCACCCTCCCCTTGAGGGGGAGGGTCGGCGCGAAGCGCCGGGGTGGGGTGGAGCAACGACGCAAATCTTTATCGTATGAGCGCGCGGTCCGTTGCGCCACTTCTGACGGATTTCTCCTGGCGTTCACCCCACCCCGCATTGCTTCGCAATGCGACCCTCCCCCTCAAGGGGAGGGTGGGCGCGAACTCTTCGCCGTGAGCGACTTTTCATAATAATCCGCCAGCAGCGAAAGAAGCGCGGCGCAATCGCCCTCATAACTTGAACCATGCATCGTAGCGAGCCGACGCGGCGCGAGCGTCGCCAGCATGCGAATCGTCGGGCCGGTCGCCGGCGTCAGCGATGTGGCCTGAAAGGCGTTCTCCGCCGCGATCGCGGCGTCGACCACGCTCTCCGTAGCGAGCGCCGGCCCTTGACCGATTTGCGTGAAGAGATCGCCGCAAAAGAGCGTGCGGGTCGTCTCCTCATAGATCAGCCCCGATTCCCATGCATGCGGCACATGCGGCGTATCGATGTAGCGCACCCGCTTTCCGCCGATGTCCATGGTCTCGCCGTCGACAAGCGCGCGCGGCGGCCGGTCGGCGAGATCGTTGAGCGACACCATGCAGGCGATCTGGCCGTGAACCACCTGCGCCTGCGGCGCAGCGGCGAGCCATAGATTCATCGCGCCGCATTCATCGGCTTCGACATGGCCGAACGAAATCCAGCGCAGCCGTTCGATCGGCATGATCGCGCCCAACGCCTTCGATACGAAAGGAAACAGCGAGCGCGGCCCGCAATGAAAAAGAAACGGCTCATCCGCGTCGATGAGAAACTGATTGAAGGTGAAGCCGGCCGGCGCAGCGATCTCCGGCACAAATGTCGACAAGCGATAGATGCGCTCGGCGATTTCGTCGATTTTCGTTTCCATTTCCAACCTCCGACGCCGATCGTTTGCTAAATGCCGCTCGACTTCGACGAGAAATTGAAGCCTTCGACGAGCATCGCCGGAGCCGCCGGCGCGCCGCCTTCGCCCGCTGCGCGCCAGGTCCGGCGCGTCGGACCAAGCGCCTTGATATTGGCGAAGAACTCGCCGAGCCGCTGATTGAAGCGCATATTGCGCATCGGCGCGACGATGCGTCCGTTCTCGATGAGAAAATTGCCGTCGCGCGTGAGGCCGGTGAGCAGCAGACTCTTCGGCTCGACGATATTGGTGTACCAAAGCCTCGTCACCAGAACGCCGCGCCGCACCGAACGGACCATGTCGTCGATCGAAGCGTCGCCGCCCGACATCACGAAGTTGCGCGCGAAAGGGATTGGCTCGGCGCCCGTCCTTTGCGCCCAGGCGCGCGAGCGATAGAGCGTCGTCGCGACGCCCTTCTCGATGAAGGCGCGGGCGCGATGCGGCAGGCCATCGAAGCCGACCGCCGCTTCGGGCGCCAAAGGATCGGCGGGATCGACCCGGATCGTCAGCTTTTCGTCGAAAAGCCTTTCGCCGATCAGCGCGCCGCCGCCGGGTCGGGCGAAGAAGCTTCTGCCCTCGTCCGCCGCGCGCGCCTCCATCGCTCGCATGAGCCAAAAGGCCAGTTCGGCCGTGGCGTCCGGCTCGAGAACCACCGTATAGGCGCCCGGTTCGAGATCGACGGGCGTCGAATCATGTGCGCCTTTGGCGCAGGCGACGCGAGCGATCTGCTTGGCGTCGAGCCGATCGGCGAAGAAGTGATGCGCGGCGGCCCAGCCCGACCAGGAATCGGCGCGGTTGCGCGCAGTGGCGGAGAGATCGATTTCGCTGCGCCGCTCATAGGCGAAGAGACCGGCGCTCGTGGCGAAGGCGTTGAACCGCCGCGCGGCCGTCGCGCATCCGAAAGTGTCGACGCCGATGCGCGCGCCTTCCTCGATCACCCGCGCCGCCGCGCCGGCGAGCGCGTCGAGGCGCAGATTTGCCGTCGCCTCGTCATAGCGATTGGCGAAGCCGTAATTTTGCGGACCGAGCGGCGCGACATAATCGGGATCGACAGGCAACATGCGCGCGATCTCTTCCGAACGCGCGACCGCGGCCGCGAGAGCGTCGTCGTCAAAGCGCGAGATGCTGCAGGCGCCGATGCGCCCGCCAACATGCGACGAAATCCGCAGACTGGCTTCGGCGGTAGCAAGATTGGTCGTCGCGCCGCCGCGCGCGAAGCGCAGACTCTGGTCGAGGCCGCCTTGGATATGGACCGCGCAGGCGTCGGCCTTGGAATTTGCGAGAACCTTGTCGGCGATCGCCTTTGCGTCGTCAGAGGAAAGATACATTAAAACAACTCACCCTGAGTCGTTTCGTTCAGTCGAATTACGCCGAGCAACTGCCACGTCTGCGGTCGCTTGGCCAAGTTCCCCAAAGCGAAAGCCATTCCTTTCTTCGGGTAATCCTCGTTAAACACATGGTTCATCCATTGCAGAGCCTCTGACGAGGAAGTTTCTTGGCTTTGTCTCCAAAACATCGCGTGGGCTTCCCAGTCGCCATTATGGTAGCGATGAGCGCCGTCGTCGTCCTCGAACCTGAAGCTAAATTTGTAAGGCGTTGGCTCAAGTTCGGCGAGTTCGTCGTCGTCGAGCATATCTGGCTGGCGCGCCGCAAAGCGGAACACCTCGCGCTCTTCCGATATCTCATCTGCTGTTTTCGCTTTCCATAAAAATCGAGCATTTCGTGGTCGAATCAATGCAAGAGAACGACCCTGTTGAGCTGCGGCCTTCGCCGATCCTAGCAGCAGGGGAGTCAGCAAACGGACTCGCTCGCTTTCTCTCAATTTGCCATCAATCTTGATTGACTCCTCGTGCACATGGCAACTTTCCTCACGCCTATCGGATTTCGGCTGACCATAGTTGAAGCTGACCCAGTCCCATCGGGAAAAACTGCTGTCGCCCTTCAAATGCCGAAATCGGACAGGGAAGAGTCGTTTCCATCGCCTATCTGCAGTGACGCCCGCGCAGCAGACAGTTTCTCCATATTTCTTACTCGGCTGCGGCAATGCTTTGACGAGAATAACGATACGTTCTGATCGCGGAGAAATCTTCATAACGCCTCGGGAAGTCGCCGTAGAGATCGAAATGCTGGAGCCCCATCGAGACCAAATGCGATGCAACGATCGAACGATGGCAATGCTGCGGATCGCGCTCAAAGCAGAGCAAGCAAACCGATTGCGCCAGCGCTAATTCCGCGAGCTCTTTCAAAGACGCCTGTGCGTCGGCGTTGCGAAGATGATCGGCGTAGATTCGACGGAATTCGTCAATCCGTCCTGCGCGCGCCGCATCTCTTCCCGGCTTTGGGTCGCCAAGCTGACTCAAATGACGATAGGCGATGCCTTCATCATTTAGTCTTGCGCTTAGCGCAGTTTTCGAAAATCCCTTTTTGCGCGATATGGCGATCGCCCGAACATCGACAAGCACCGCGATTCGCGTGGCGTGGAGCGTTGCGACGAACCGATCGATGTCGGTTCCTTCATATCCGATGGTAAAAACTGTTCTCATGCTGCCGCGTTGCGTCCTTATTCGCTCGGGTTCAGCACGCGCACGTTGCGAAACAGCGCCGGCGGACTGCCGTGCGAGACCGGGGCGAGCTGCACCGGCTCGGCTTTGCCGCAGGTGAAGGTGCCGTCGAGATGATAGGCGCTTTCATCGCACAGGCCTGCGAGGGAATTCCAAAATTGCGTGGTGCGGCCCTGATAGGCGCCGTCGCGCAGCAGTTCGCCGAGCCTGCCGTTCTTGATCTCATAGAAGAGCTGCCCGCCGAACTGGAAATTGTCGCGCTGCTGGTCGATGCTCCAGCTGCCGGCGCCGACGACATAGATGCCATTTTCGACGTCGCTGATGAGATCATTGAACGAGCACTTCTGGGGATTGGCCTTGAGCGAAATATTCGGCATGCGCTGAATCGGGAACGTCGTCGGGCTGTCCGCATAGGCGCAGCCGTTCGAATGCGACAGGCCGATGAGATGCGCCTGTCCCAGCGCCATCTGGAAATTCTTGAACACGCCGTTTTCGACGATCGCGAATTCAGCGGCCTTCGCCGGCGCGCCGTCGTCGTCATAGCCGATCGTGGCGAGCGCGCCGGGCCGGGCGCGGTCGGCGACGATCGTCATCAGCTCCGAGCCGAACCGCAATTCATTGAGCATATGAGGTTTGACGAAGCTGGTTCCGGCGAAATTCGCCTCCCAGCCGAGCACGCGATCGAGCTCGGTCGAATGGCCGACCGTCTCATGAATCGTGAGCCAAAGATTCGTTGGGTCGATGATGATGTCGTAATCGCCCGGCGTCACCGGCTTGGCGTCGAGCTTGGCGCGCGCCTCCGCGCCGGCCCGCGCGGCTTCCTCGATCAGGCCGGCGCCGAGGACATAATCCCAGCCCGCCCCGCGCGCCGGCGTCAGGCAGTCGCACGTCGCGAACCGGCCTTTCGCACGATCGACGGCGGTCGCCTGAAAATTCGGAGCGACCCGCGTGCGTGTCTGATGAATCCGGCTGCCGAGGCTGTTGGCGAAGAATCGCTCTTCTCGGGCCGCCGAGAGCGACGCCGAACAGAAATCCGCGCCGTGATCACGGGCGCTGGCGATAATCGACAGCAACAGGTCGGCCTTCTCGCCCACCGGCGCATCGAAGGGGTCGAGGCCCATGGGCATGATCCATTCAGCCTCATGCGTGGGCAGGCGCTCGAGCTCGATCGGCTGAAATTGTATCGGCTTCACCGCGCGGGCGTTCTCCAGCGCGCGCTCGACGCCGTCGCGCAGACTTGAAGGATCGAGCCGACGCGCGCCGTAAAATCCCCAGCAGCCGTCGAGCAGAACGCGCAGGCCGAATCCCTGCGAGGCGCGTTCGTCGAAATTCTCCAGCCGGTCGTCCTTGGCGAAGGCATATTCGCGCCGCGTTTCGCCGATCCTGAGGTCGGCGTAGCTCGCGCCGCCTTGCCGCGCTGCGGCGAGCGCGATATCGGCGAGATCATGGAGCAGCGCTCGGTCCAGCGCGAAGGCGCTGTCCCTCCGGCAAGCGGACTCGGTAGAAGAAGGCGTGGCGGCCGCCGCCATGTGTCGCTCCAATTGCCGCGACATGTTCGGCGTTTCGGCCTCGATTTGCAATCGCTCCGTTATGATGGCGCTTCGCCCCGCCAGCCGCAGGCCGCGAGCGCCGCTAACATATGCGCGGGCGGCGCGGCGAGGGCTTCGACGGGCGGCTTGCCATCCTGCATGGGCACGCTGACCGCGCGCGCATGAAGATGAAGGGGCGGCGCGTCCGCGCGGCGACCAGAGCCATAGATCGGATCGCCGAGAATCGGCCAGCCCATCGCCTGCGCGTGCACGCGGAGCTGATGCGTGCGGCCCGTATGCGGCGTGAATTCGATGAAGGCCAGCGCGCCGTCGGCGCTTCTGCCGAGCGCCCGCCAGGACGTGCGCGCTTGCAGGCCAAGCGGGTCCGGCCGCATCCACCAGCCGCGCGCCGCGTCCAGCCGCCCAAGCGCCAGGTCGATCTCGCCCTGTTCGTCCGCCGGCGCGCCCTCGACGACCGCCCAATAGGTTTTGCTCACGCGCCCGGATTTGAACAGGCGGCCGAGCCGCTCCAGCGCCTTGCGATGGCGTCCGAGCACGAGACAGCCGGAGGTGTCCTTGTCCAGACGGTGCGCCAGCGCCGGCGGACGGGGCAGGCCGAAGCGCAGCTGGTCGAAGGCGTCTTCGAGACTTGGGCCGCCCTTCGGGCCGCGATGGACGGCGACGCCTGCGGGCTTGTCGATGATCAGCATCAGCCCGTCGCGGTGAAGCAGCCGAGGGAGGAGGTCCATTGCCGGCTTATAGCAGGGCGCGGCGCCGGAGCGCGCTATTTCGCGGCGTGTTTTTTGAGCGAGAGCGCGCCGCCGATAAACGCGCCATATTTGTGGAAATACTCATCGGTCAGATGCACGCCGTCGGCGGTGTAGCGCCGCTCGTTTCCTTCATAGCGATCGATAAAATCGTCATATTCGATGATGTTGAGTTCGGGGTGGTCGCGCCAAAGCGCCACCCGATAGAGGTCGTTCACCTGCTTCTGGCACTGATCGTAAAAGCAGCTCAATATCGACCGCTTGACGGCGCTGTAGAGATTTGGCGGTTTGAAGCTGCGTTCGTTGACGCGGGGAATCGCTATGATTTCAACGTCGTCGACGTCGGAAAAATATTCAGCGAGCTTTTTCGTATATTCGACATATGCCGACGCGCCGACGTGCTGGATTTCGTCATTGACGCCGTTCATGAGAACGACCGTGTCGGGCGCCTTTCCGTCGAACAGGCGATAGAGTTTTTCTCTGGGGAATTTGTCGCTCAGTTCGGCGTAGAGCAGGCGCGAGTTTCGGCCGGCGAAGCCGATCGAGCAGGCCTTGACGCTGCGGCCTCGAAGTCTCTCCGAAACCGCGCGCGGCAGTTCGGGCAATGTCTTGCCGTCCGACGCCCAGGATTCGCCGACGACCAGGATGTTGTAATCGTCGCCGCCGCCGTTGACGCTCGCGCAACTGAGCGTCGGCTCATCCGAGCGCCTGAGACTGAGCAGAGTCAGGCCGCTTGTGACAGCCAGAACAAACGCCAGTCGTTGCGCGCCAGGGAACATGGCGAAGCCATATCCCGGCAGACTGGACTCAAGCAAATTTCAAAATGCGCGCTCTGCGGTGCGATCGGATCAGGCGGGGGCGGGGGGGGGGGGGAGGCACCGGGCCTCAGCGCACGGCCAAGGCCATCGCCGGCGCCGCGCCGGCGACTCCCGAACCGAAACCGACAGGCGCGTCGAGAATCCGCCCGGAGACCCAGGAGG
>JBFXJV010000193.1:0-6797 GCA_050174515.1 Methylocystis sp. | reverse complement strand
GCCGAGACGATGGCGCAAGTCGCGCACGTCTTCTTCGTCGACGCCCGCAAGAGTCGCGAGACGGCTATCGGAAAAACCGGCGAATTTGAGCTTGCGAAGATTCTCGGCGTCCTCGGGCAGGCCGTATGTCTTGATCTTGTTTTCGAGCGCGACGATTTCCGCGATGCGCTCGATGAACCAGATGTCGATCTTGCTTGCTTCGTGAATGGATTCGCTCGTCATGCCAAGCCGCAGCGCCTGGCCGACGACGAGCAGCCGGTCGGGCGTGGCCGTGCCGAGCGCGCCGCGCAGCACATTCATGTCGTCGCCCTTACCGAGGCTTTCGATCTCGATCTCGTCGAGGCCGCATAATCCTGTCTCGAGCGAACGCAGCGCCTTTTGCAGCGACTCGGCGAAATTGCGGCCGATCGCCATGGCTTCGCCGACCGACTTCATGGCGGTCGTCAAGACCGGGTCGGAGCCGGGAAATTTCTCGAAGGCGAAGCGCGGAATCTTGGTGACGACATAGTCGATCGTCGGCTCGAAAGAGGCCGGCGTCGCGCCGCCGGTAATATCGTTGGCGATCTCGTCGAGCGTGTAGCCGACCGCGAGCCGCGCCGCGACCTTGGCGATCGGAAAGCCGGTGGCCTTGGAGGCCAGCGCCGAGGAGCGCGACACGCGCGGATTCATCTCGATCACGATCATCCGGCCATTTCTGGGATCGACCGCGAATTGCACATTCGAGCCGCCGGTCTCGACGCCGATTTCGCGCAACACCGCGATCGAGGCGTCGCGCATGATCTGATATTCCTTGTCGGTCAGCGTCAGCGCCGGCGCCACGGTGATGCTGTCGCCCGTATGCACGCCCATCGGATCGACGTTTTCGATCGAGCAGACGATGATGCAATTGTCCGCTTTGTCGCGGACGACTTCCATCTCATATTCCTTCCAGCCGAGGACGCTTTCCTCGACCAGAACTTCATTGGTCGGCGAGGCGTCGATGCCGCGCTCGACGATCTCGATGAACTCCGCCTTGTTATAGGCGATGCCGCCGCCAGTGCCGCCAAGCGTGAAGGACGGGCGGATGATCGCCGGCAGGCCGATGTCGTCGAGCGCGTCGAGCGCCGCGGCAAGCGTCTTGACGTGATGCGACCGCGGCGTTTCGAGACCGATCGCCGTCATCGCCTCGCGAAACAATTCGCGATCCTCGGCCTTGTCGATCGCATGCGCGGTCGCGCCGATCATCTCGACGTCGAATTGTTTCAGCACGCCCATCTTTTCGAGGCTGAGCGCGCAGTTGAGCGCGGTCTGGCCGCCCATCGTCGGCAGCAGCGCAAAGCCCCCGGGCGCCGCATAGCGCTCCTTCTCGATGATTTTGGCGACGATATCCGGGGTGATCGGCTCGATATAGGTGCGGTCGGCCATGTCCGGATCGGTCATGATCGTCGCCGGATTGGAATTGACCAGGACGATCCGATAGCCCTCGGCCTTGAGCGCCTTGCAGGCCTGGGTGCCGGAATAATCGAATTCGCAGGCCTGGCCGATGACGATGGGGCCGGCGCCGATGATCATGATCGTGGAAATGTCGGTTCGTTTCGGCATGTGATCCTGGTGGCCGCCCGAGGAGCTGGGGAGCGCGCATAAAAAAGGGCCGCGATTCCGGCCCCTGGACCGGAACGCGTCCCGAACTTGCCCGTCATGTCTTCGGCGGACCGGTGATGCAGGCGGCGAGCGGGTCGCGCCCGGCTCGAAAGTCGCCGCCTGTCTAGACGAGAATGACGGTCATGTGAAGGGCCGGGGGTGCGGGAGCGGGAATTGCGCTATCATTCCGCTCGTCGCCTCATCGAAACGAGCCCCATGCGAATTACCGCCTGTCTGCTTCCGATCCTGTTTATCATTCCTAGCGCGGAGCGCGCCCATGCCGGCGACGTCTCCGAAGTTCTGGCGCAATGCGCGGCCTGTCATGGCGTCGAGGGCATCGCCAAGAGCGCCGACGTTCCGCATCTTGCGGGACAGCAGGAGCTTTATCTCTTCAATCAGATCAAGGCCTTTCGCTCCGGCGCGCGGCCGCATAAGGAAATGCGCTATATGAGCCGCCGGCTCTCGGACGCCGAGATGCGCGAGATCGCGCGCTATTACGCCTCGATGCCGCGTTGAGCATGTCGACGGCGCGACAGCTTGTCGCTTACGCTTCGGTGGGCGCCGTCGCGACGGTTGCGCATTATGCCGTGCTGATCGGGCTGGTCGAGGGCATTGGCTGGCGCGCCGTGCCGGCGACGCTCTGCGGCTATGTGGTCGGCGGCGTCGTCGCCTATATTCTCAACCGACGCCACGTCTTCGCGAGCGAGAGGCCGCATTCCGAGGCGACATGGCGCTTTGCGCTTGTCGCTTTCGTGGGCTTCTGCGTCACTTATGTGCTGATGAGCCTTTTCGTCGATCGCTGGAGCGCGCCCTATCTGCCGGCGCAGCTCGTCACGACGATCGCCGCCATGTTCGCGACTTTCGCGCTCAACCGGCGATGGACGTTTGGATAATATTTGTGCACGCGCCCGACATTTTGGAAAGCGAGTTTCCATGCCCATCCCGATGGACATCCAGCACGCCTCTGAACAGTTCGAGGCCTTCCTCGCGGATGCGCGCGAACGTTCGGGCCTCGCGACGCGCAATCAGACCTATACGATGACGCAGGGCGTGTTGCAGGCCTTTCGCCGTAGGCTCTCGGTCGCTGACGCCATCCGCTTCGCCAGCGTGCTTCCGCCGGTCCTCAGGGCGATCTTCGTCTCTGACTGGAATCCGGATGAGCCGCAGGCGCCCTTCGGCGATCGCGCGTCCATGATAAGCGACGTTCAGGCGCTGCGGCGCGATCATAATTTCTCGCCGGAGACGTGTGTCGACGACGTCGCCGCTGCGTTGCGCGCGCGCGTCGACGAGAACGCATTCGATCGCGTGTTGGCTTCGCTTCCGCCCGACGCGGCTGACTTCTGGAAGGTCTAAGGCCACTTCACCAGCGGCGGCATGGAGGAGAGGATCGAGTCGACATTGCCGCCGGTCTTCAATCCGAAAATCGTGCCGCGATCGTAGAGCAGATTATATTCGACATAGCGCCCGCGCCGCACGAGCTGCTCGTCGCGCTGGGCTTCGTTCCATGGCTTGGCGAAATTGCGCCGCACGAGTTCCGGATAAATCTCGAGAAAGCTTTCGCCGACATCGCGGGTGAAGGCGAAATCCGCGTCCCAACCGGAGTTCTCGGCGTCTCCGGCGCTGTTGAAATAATCATAAAAAATGCCGCCGATTCCGCGCGGCTCATTGCGATGGGCGAGATAGAAATAGTCGTCGCACCATTTCTTGAAACGCGCATAGTCGGCCACCTGATGGCGCTCGCAGGCACCGCGCATCGCCGCGTGAAAGGCGATCGTATCGGGATCGTCCTGGGTGCGGCGCGCGTCGAGAACGGGGGTGAGATCGGCGCCGCCGCCGAACCACGCTTTCGTCGTCACGACGAAGCGCGTGTTCATATGCACGGCGGGAACATTCGGGTTCCAGGGGTGCGCGATCAGCGAAATGCCGGTCGCGAAAAAACGCGGATCTTCCGACGCGCCGGGAATCTGCTTGGCGAACTCCGGCGCGAAAGTCCCGAACACGGTCGAGCAATGCACGCCGGCCTTTTCGAACACTCGACCCCTGATCATCCCCATGCGGCCGCCGCCGCCCGGCTCGCCGCCGATGTCTTGAGGGGCGCTTCCTAGAGTCGCGCTGCCGTGGTCGGTGCGGCTCCAGGCGGTGAGAACAAACCTGCCCGGCGCTTCGGCCTCGGGCGCGAACGGCCCCGGCGCCTCATCCTCCAATGCCTCAAAAGCGGCGATGATGCGCAATTGCAGAGACTCGAACCACTCGCGCGCGGCCTTCTTGCGGGTTTCGAGCTGTTCCGGCGCGGCGTTCATGAAATTCTCCTTGAACGCCGCTTCATCCCGCCGGCGCCGCGCCTTGTCAAATGGGCGAAGCGCCTATCGCGCCATAGTGGCGACCTTCAGCTTCGAACCGTCGCGCGGCGCAGTTGGCGCGACCGCCGCGACCGCGAAGCCGGCGCGCAAGAACTGCACAAGCGCCGTCTTGACGTTCCTGCCGCGCTCGGTGAGTTCGGTCACGTAGCAGGAGCGAGGTTCTCCATTCGGCCATTCGCGGTTCTTCGCTTTCGCCTGGCGCATCTCTTCGAGCACCAGCGCCTTCACCTCGCGCGAGTCCTTCATGGTGATCAGTCCGTCGGCCGCCAAATGGCGATCGGCGTTAAAATCTTCGCTCATTTTCTGACTGGCGAATTCAAAGTCGCATAGCTTTCCCTGATCGCCGACGTAGAGAATCCGCTCCACCCAAGCGGCCCGCAGCGACAGAATGTCGTCGGGCAGCATGTCTTTCATTTCCGCTGGCAACGCCTGATAGATCGCCGTCGACTGAGCGATCTGATCGACCTTGAACGCCGCCTTAAGGTTGAATCCTTCGAAGCTTTCGATCTGGGTGAATTTGTCGAAGAGCTTGCCGACCGCGCCCTGCGCCTGCGAAAAATTGGTCACGAGCGCGTAAAGCCCGACGCACAGCAGCGCGGTGAACAGCGCCGTGTTGAGGGATTTGAACAGCCTGTCCAAGAGCGCGAGTGAGATGCGAATTGTTTGATGTGTCATTCCGCCCTCCCAAAATTTATTAACATCGCCCTAATAACCGGCGATGAATTCCTAAATGGAGCGTCTTTTCGTCGCGCGCTGTGCGGGAGCGCACCTCGTCAAAACGCGCGCAGCTGCCGCAACGCTTCGCCCGTGACGATTCCCGCAGCGACGGCGACATTGAGCGAACGTACGCCTTTGCGCATGGGGATGCACAGAGCGAGATCGGCGGCGGCGTGGACCTCTTCCGGCGCGCCGGCGGACTCTCGGCCCACAAGCAGAATGTCTCCTTGGCGGTAGTCGCATTCTAGATAGGGCGCCGTCGCGCGCGTGGAAAGCAGCAGCAGGCGGCGCGTTTCGCCCGCCCGGGCGCGAGCGGCGCGCCAGTCCTCGAAGGCCGCGAAGGACGCATGTCGGTCAATCGTCACGTGATCGAGATAATCCATGCCGGCGCGCCGGAAGTCTCGGTCGCTGGTCGGGAACCCCGCGGGTCCGATAATCGCCGCGGCGACGCCAAGGCAGGCGCAAGTTCGCAGCATGGTCCCGGCGTTCTGAGGAATGTCGGGCTGGTATAGAGCAAGCGTTAGAGGAGCCATGCGCGCGTTCCAATCGGGTGAAATGGCGAATTCGCGGCATATCGCCGCGAATGGCGCCGCGTCTTTGTGCAGCAGGGGGAATAGCCAAATTTCCCCGTCGCCGCTTGTGGACAGCGGCGGAGATTCGCGTAAAACGGTCGCCTTGGGCGCAGCCGCCGCCTCGGCCGCGAAGACTTGAGAACGTTGGGAGACGGGGCGATCGGGTGAAGAATCGTTTTCCTCACCCTCCTCAGGATGAGGAAACCCTTCACCCAATTACCCTGCGTTGGGAGAGGTTCGAGCGTGACAAGCAAAGACGCCGCCGTGAAACCGGCGGAGCCGAGCCGGCGGGATATTCTCTATGTCGCGACCGGAGTCGCCGCCGCGGGAGCCGTGGCCGGCGTTGCGTGGCCGCTGATCGCGCAAATGAATCCCGACGCGTCCACCCTGGCCTTGGCCTCAACGGAAGTCGACCTGTCGGCGATTTCTGAAGGACAGATCGTCACGGTGAAATGGCGCGGAAAGCCTGTTTTCATCCGGCGCCGCACGCCAGCCGAAATCAAGGCGGCCGAAGACGTTCCCTTAACGGAACTGCCCGACCCTGAGCCGGACTCCAAACGGGTCCAAAAGCCTCAGTGGCTCGTCGTCATCGGCGTCTGCACGCATCTCGGCTGCATCCCGACCGGCAAGGAAGGCGAATTTAACGGCTGGTTCTGTCCCTGCCATGGTTCGGTCTACGACCTCTCGGGAAGGATTCGCAGCGGCCCGGCGCCGACGAATTTGGAAGTGCCGCCCTACGCCTTCATCGCCGAAAACAAAATTAAGATCGGCTAGCCAGGCCAAACGCCAGTTCGTTTTTTGCACGAGATTCCGAGAGCACAAAGCCCATGGAAGGACATTCCCAATATACGCCCAAAAGCGGCTTCGCGCGCTGGCTGGAGCGCCGGCTGCCGATTTTGAGCTTCGTGCATGACTCCTTCGTCGCCTATCCGACGCCGAAGAACCTCAACTACATGTGGGTGTTTGGCGCGATATTGAGTTTCATGCTCGTCGCCCAGATCGTGACCGGCGTCGTTCTCGCCATGCATTACACGCCGGAGACGACGCTCGCGTTCGATTCGGTCGAGAAGATCATGCGCGACGTGAATTGGGGAACCGTGCTGCGCTACGCGCACGCCAATGGCGCGTCGATGTTCTTTCTCGCCGTCTACATCCACATCTTTCGCGGCATGTATTACGGCTCCTACAAGGAGCCGCGCGAAGTCCTGTGGATTCTCGGCGTCATCATTTTCATGCTGATGATGGCGACAGGATTCCTCGGCTATGTCCTGCCCTGGGGCCAGATGTCGTTCTGGGCGGCGACGGTCATCACCAATCTTTTCTCCGCCATTCCCGTCGTCGGAACGTCGATCACCACCTGGCTGCTCGGCGGCTACTCGGTCGACAATCCGACTCTCAACCGCTTCTACGCCTTGCACTATCTGGTGCCGTTCATCATCGTCGCCATCGTGATCCTTCATGTTTGGGCGCTGCATGTGACGGGCCAGAACAATCCGACCGGCGTCGAGGTGAAGGACATCAAAAAGGA
>JBFXJV010000192.1:0-6854 GCA_050174515.1 Methylocystis sp. | reverse complement strand
GCTCTGGACCTCGGTTGTGGCGCCGGCCGATCGACGCGGTTCCTCAAACGCCTGGGTCTGAATGTGGTCGGCGTTGACGCCAGCGAAGCCATGATCATTGAGGCGCGCCGATCCGATCCCGATGGCGCATACCGTTTGATTGAGCCGAACGCTCCCCTGCCATTTCCGGATGAAACGTTCGAGTTGCTGATCTCATCATGGGTCATCGTCGAGATTTGCGAGATGAGGCGACTGCTCAACTTCGTCATGGAGGCAGCGCGTGTGCTGAGCCCAGCCGGCAGAGCGTTTATCGTTGCGAACACTCCTGAATTCTATGCAGGGCGGTGGGTTTCGTGCGAGGTCGACTTTCCAGAGAACAGGCCGCCGCTCCGGTCGGGACAACTGGTCAAGGCCCGCTTGACTCCAGAGAATGTTGTCGTAACCGACACCTATTGGAGCGACGAAGATTACCGGCGCGTCTTCACCCAGTCGGGCTTGAGCGTTGTTCGCGCCTGGAAACCAGTTGCCCCGCCGACAGCCCGGAGTTGGTTGGACGAGACCAGAGTCGCTCCGTTTGTGATCTATGAGCTGCGCAAGGGCGCTCACATTCCCCTGAATCCATCAGGCTGAACCGCCTTGAGTTTGCCTGTCGCTCCAACTCTTGAGAGTGATCCGCGTCCAATGAAACTGTCCACGCTGAGGCGCGTCTTTGCGGGTGTAAGAAGGGTGGTCGCGCCAAGGATTTCGCGAAAATCCACGAGCTCCAGAATTCGCGGCGAACGGTCGACAGCGGAATAATCTTTGGGAGATAGTTTGGCGTCGTCATCGCCTTGAGGATTGCGTCGTGATCCAGGCTTCTGTGGTTATAGCCCATAACGCCGTTCGCGCCGCGCGCCGGTCCGTAGTGGAGCGAGCCGATCGGGGCGTCACGCGAGATCGTCGTGACACGACTCCCTTGTCAAGTTTCCTGCTGCAGTCGAGGATGGTTAGCGAAACTCGTTTTGGACGACAGATGACAGACATCTCTGGAGTCGAGCACACGCATGAGTCCGCATGGTTTGACGACAGCGTGAACGATGTTCCCACATCGATGGCGTAGGCCAGTTCGGATTGCGCAATCCAGCAGCTCCACGAGCCGCCTCCTCGACACGCTCGTTCGAGCGCAATATCGATGAGGCGGCGGATATTGGCTCGGCAGCATGTATGTCGGGCATCAGCGACTCTTGCCTTGATTGTGATGAGGCGGAATTCTATCCTTCGCAAAGTGGTTTTGCGGTCGGGTTGCGCGTCGACCAACCTGCGATGCTGAGCGAGATTCACGTCACGCCATTCTTCTGTGTCGACTGAGAAAGATCGTTTCACTGGGAAAGATCGTTCACATGCAGCCGAGCCGTGCAGCGCGGCGTCCTTTTGCGACGACCTTGAGGAGCGTCAAGACGCTTCTGCCGCAGGCTTTGATGCTGCTGCTTGCAGGCTGCTCGGGCGGAGTGCTTGATCCCAAGGGGCAAATCGGCGCCGAGGAAAGCAAAATTCTCCTCAATGCAGTCGGAACCATGCTGATCATCGTCGTGCCGACCCTCTTGGCGACGTTCGCTTTCGGCTGGTGGTTCCGCGCATCCAACAAGAAGGCGCGCTACCTTCCGGATTGGGTGTTCTCCGGGCGATTGGAGCTCGTCAACTGGGGCTACCCGCTGCTCATCATTCTCTTTCTCAGCGGATTGATCTGGATCGGCTCGCACCGGCTCGATCCATTTCGGCCCATCGCCGCAGACGGCGAGGCGCTCGAGGTGCAAGTGGTGTCGCTCGACTGGAAATGGCTCTTCATCTATCCCCAGCAATCGGTTGCAAGCGTGAACGAACTCGTGCTGCCGGTGGAGGCTCCCGTCCACTTCTCCCTCACCTCAGCGACGGTGATGAACTCGTTCTTCGTGCCGCAGCTTGGGGGCATGATCGCCGTCATGCCCGGAATGATGACCCAGCTGCATTTGAAGGCCGATCACATTGGCGCTCTCTGGGGCCTATCGACCCAATTCAGCGGCGAAGGCTTCGCGGGAATGCGCTTTAACGTGCGGGTCGCGTCGCAAGACGATTTCGATCGCTGGGTCGAAGATGCGCGAAAGAGCGCCTGCAATCTCGATCACGCCGGTTACGCCGCGCTTCTTCGCGAAAGCCAGAACGTGCGTGCCTACTTCTATCGTTCGGTCGTTCCTGCGCTGTTCGCTAAAATCTTGAAAGGGAAATTCTCGCCGTCGAACGCGACGAGCGAGCCGGCGGCCGCCGCCGTCCCGTGCCCGGAGGCGACGCAATGAAATTCCTTGGCAATCTGTCTTGGGACGCGATCCCATGGTATTCGCCGCTTCCCTTGATCGCGGGCGGCTTCGTCATCGCGATCTGCATCGGCATCGCGGCATGGGTCGTTCTCGCCGGCCACCTCCCCTATCTTTGGAAAGAGTGGATCACCAGCGTCGATCACAAGCGCATCGGCGTCATGTATATTCTGCTCGGTCTCGTCATGATGCTGCGCGGATTCGCCGACGCGGTCCTGATGCGCTCGCAGCAGGCCTACGCATACCGCGCCCAGGGCTATCTCCCGCCTGAGCATTTTGATCAGATCTTCAGCTCACACGGAACGATCATGATCTTCTTCAGCGCGATGCCGCTGATGATCGGGCTGATGAATTTCGTCATTCCGTTGCAGCTCGGCGTGCGCGACGTGGCCTTTCCGACGTGGAACTCGACGAGCTTGTGGCTCACCGCCACCGGCGCTCTGCTGGTCAATATCTCGCTGGTCGTCGGCGTGTTCTCGCGCGCCGGATGGCTGCCCTACCCGCCGCTTTCCGAACTGGAGTTCTCGCCCGACGTAGGCGTCGATTATTATCTGTGGGCGCTGCTCATCTCCGGCGTCGGCACGCTCGTGACGGGGATCAATTTTGTCACCACCATCCTCAAGATGCGCGCTCCGGGGATGGGCTACCTCAAAATGTCGATGTATTGCTGGACAGCGCTCGCGTCCAATCTGCTGATCGTCGCCGCCTTCCCGATTCTGACGGCGACGCTCTCCATGCTCGCCCTCGACCGCTATCTCGGCTTTCATTTTTTCACCACTGCCGGCGGCGGCAATATGATGATGTTCATCAACCTGATCTGGGCCTGGGGACATCCCGAGGTCTATATCCTCGTGCTGCCCGCCTTCGGCATATTTTCCGAGGTCATCTCGACATTCTCCAACCGACCGCTGTTCGGCTATCGGTCGATGGTGCTCGCGACTCTTGGCATCTGCGTCATCTCCTATCTTGTCTGGCTGCACCACTTTTTCACAATGGGAGCTGGCGGGACCGTCAACGCCGCTTTCGGCATCGCCACTACGGTGATCGCCGTCGTCACCGGCGTTAAAGTCTTCAATTGGCTGTTCACCATGTACGGCGGACGCATCAGCTACAAGACGCCGATGCTCTGGGCGATGGGCTTTCTCGTGACATTCGTCATCGGAGGAATGACAGGCGTACTCCTCGCGGTTCCTCCAGCGGATTTTCTTCTGCACAACAGCCTTTTCCTCGTCGCCCATTTCCACAACACCATCATCGGCGGCGTGGTGTTTGGGGTTTTCGCGGGCATCGCCTACTGGTTCCCGAAGGCTTTCGGCTTTCGCTTGAACGAGGGCTGGGGCGTCGCGGCGTTCTGGCTCACGCTCGCCGCCTTCTACGCCGTCTTCGTTCCGCTCTACATGCTGGGGCTGCTCGGCATGACGCGTCGCATGCAGCACTATGACATAGAGATGTGGCAGCCTTGGGTGCTCGCGGCGATGGTCGGGATTGGCCTTTTCACCCTTGCCCTGATTTGCCAGGTGATTCAGCTCGTCGTCAGCATCCGTCAACGCGATCAATTGCGGGACGAGACCGGCGATCCCTGGCACGGTCGCTCACTTGAATGGGCGACGCCGTCGCCGCCCCCGAAATTCAACTTCGCAGTGCAGCCGAACGTGCATGGCGACGAGCCCTATTGGCAGATCAAGCAGCGTGCGATCGCGAACGAGCAGAACGACACGCGCTACGAAGCGATCATGACGCCAAGAAACAATGCGACGGGATTTGTGACGGGCTTTTTTGCGACCGTCACGGGCTTCGCCATGGTGTGGCGGATCTGGTGGCTGGCCGCTCTCGGCCTCGTCGCCGCCTATGCGATCTTCGTCTGGTATGCGTGGCGCGACAACTCGGAGGAGACGGTTCCGGCTGAAGAGGTGGCGCGCATTGATCGCGCCCATCGCAAGCGCCGCGCCGAGCGGTTCGCGCAACATTCGGAAAGGGGCGAGACGGCATGACTTCGATCGAGGCGTCAGCGTCTGCGCACGGCCGACCGATTGACCCCTACAGGCTCGGCCGCGCCGACGAGTCGGCGACCGGCCATGGCGAGGCGGGACCGGCCTCGAAGCGCGTCGTCATCGCCTTTGGCTTCTGGATATTCCTGCTTAGCGACATCGTCATGTTCTCCGCCTTCTTCGCGGCCCATGCGGTATTGCAGACCGCAACGGACGGCGGACCTTCCGGTCGAGACCTGTTCGATCCGACAAATGTCGCGATCGAGACCGCGTGTCTGCTCGTTTCGAGCTTCACATGCGGCCTCTCGGCAGTGGCGACAAATGCGCGCAATCTGTTCTGGACGCAGGCGGCGCTGCTGGCGACGGGCCTGCTCGGTCTCGCGTTCCTGTTGCTCGAAGCGCATGAATTCTCCGGCATGATTGCGAGCGGCGCCGGACCGGGGCGCAGCGCCTTTCTCTCGTCCTTCTTCGCGCTCGTCGGCTTGCATGGCCTGCATGTCAGCGTCGGTCTGCTCTGGCTCGGAACGATGATGGCGCAGCTCTTCGTAAAGGGCTTCGGTCCGGTTCTATACAGGCTAATCTGCTTCAATCTTTTCTGGCATGTGCTCGACATCATTTGGATCGCGATCTTCACGGTCGTCTATTTGATTGGAGAAGGCCGATGAGCGACGTCGAAGGACAAAACGCTAACGACGTCGCGCCTGGATTCATGGACGCGCCGGGCCGCAGCGTGCGCGAGGGTCTCCTCACCTATGCGACGGGCTTCGCGCTCGCCGCCGCGCTCACCGTGGGGTCCTTCGTTTTGGTTCGGACGAATCTGATCTGGGGTCCGGGCATCGTCATGGCGCTCGTCGCCTTGGCGATCGCCCAGATTGGCGTGCATCTCGTCTTTTTTCTGCATCTCACCACCGCGCCGGACAACACCAATAATGCGCTCGCCCTCGCGTTTGGCGTGCTGATCGTCACACTCGTCGTCGGCGGCTCCTTATGGATCATGTCCCATCTCGATCGGAACATGATGCCCGGGCATGCAGTGGCCGAGATGGATCTCCAGACTTTTGCAGACGGGAACGCCGTGCGCGCGAAGGGCGTCGTCGGTCCGCTCGCGCAGGATAAATTCGGGGCGCATGTCTCCGGCGTCGTTACAACCGTTCAATGCGATACAGGCATGCATGTCGAAGCGGGACAGGCGTGCGCCGAGATTGATCCGCGGCCCTATCAAGCCGCTGTCGATCTGAAGACCGCGGAACTGCGCGCGGCCGAGGGTCGGCTTGAGAGCGATCAGAAGAAGCTTGGCGCCGCGCGCGTGGCTTTGGAGCGCGCAGAGGCTGCCGCCTCGCGACGGAGGTCGGCCGGCCGACTGCGCAGGTCCGTCGAAAGACTAGAGGCGCTTGTCGAGCGCGACAAGACCGGCGTCTCGCGCGCCCAAGAGGCGCTCGCCGCGGCCACGGCAGAGCTGGCGCAAACGCGCATTGTGTCCCCTGCCGAGGGAACGATCCGCGAGCGTAACGTCGCTCCGGGTCAAAAGGTTTCGGCAGAGACGAAGGCGCCGCTGTTTGTCGTCGCGCCGAGTTCAACGCATATCGACGCTACGGTCGACGCGGAGCAAAGCAGCCGGATTTCCGTTGGCGACAAGGTCGTCGTCACCGTCGACGCCCTGCCAAATCTGACGTTCTCCGGCACGGTGGCGAAGATCGAACCGCCGCGAGGCGACGCGGGCGCGTCCGTCGACATCGAGACGCCGGATCCAGATCATGTGCTTGAGCCGGGCATGAAGGCGGCGGTGCGCATTCTTGCGCAATAGCGCAATTTTCGCCGTCGCCGACGTCCCTTTCGCGACGGACAGAAGCCTGCATTTCTACCCCGTCTCGGTCGGCGGCGCCGAATGGAACGGACCGGCTTACGATCCGCAAAACAATCTCGTCCTCATCGGCAAGGTGCACTGGTGCACGACCGTACGGATCGAGCCGGAAAAGAAGATCGAGGGCGCGCCGAAATTCACGCGCTGGTCCGGGGAGGATTCGATCAATCCCTTTAACATGTGGGGCCGAGCAGATCCCGTCTTCCAATGGGCGGGCTGGCTCTATGCGGTCGACGCGGACAGCGGCCAGTGGCGCTGGCGCGCCAAGACCAATTATCCGGTGCAGAGCGGCGTTGCGCCCACTGCGGGCGGCGGCGTGTTCTTCGGCGACATGGGCGGCAATTTCTATGCGCTCGACGCTGACACGGGCCGCAAGCTCTGGGGCGCGAAGATCGGCGGCGGCGTCATCACTTTCGCGACGTCCGAGGGTCAGCGCGTCGCCGCCGCGACGGGTCTGACGGACGTCCTTTGGCCGACACAGATCACGACAGCCAAGGCGTCGATCCTGGGCTTGGCGCGGAATTGAGCGCGCCGCCGGCATCGATTTTGGTTTCAATAGGCGGCCGACGCCTTTAGAGCGTTTCACTTTTTGACGGAAGCGTATCCAGCGTTTTCGAAATAGTTTTTGCATTCGTCGGCTTCGATGTCTTGCGCCAGACGGCCGATGTATCGCCATGCGTCTTCGACGCTGCGTTTCTG
>JBFXJV010000191.1:0-6867 GCA_050174515.1 Methylocystis sp. | reverse complement strand
ACCTGTTCAACCATAAGCGCGCCCGTGGCCGGAGGCCGGATCAGCGACTGCGCCGGAACGGAGGGGTCTAGCCAATCGGCCCACGCGTCACGCTCGAGGATGACGATCTGCCGGTCATGATACGGCGCGATGTCGGGCCCGGGCTCCATGGTCAGCATGGTGAAAGCCTCGCCGACATCCTTGGTCTCGCGCCAAATGCCGGCGATGCAAAAGATCGGCTCGTCGCGCTTGGTGAAGAGCCACTTGTCCTTCCGCTTCTTTCCCTTCTCAGTGGGATCGGTGAACTCGTAGAAACCGTCCGCCACGATCAGGCAGCGGTTCGAGGTGAACTCGCGGTCCCCCGAGCGGAAATTGTAGACCGGGCGCTTGTTCTGGCCCGGCCAGCTCCATCGCCGCTGCACCAGGTCACCTTCGCCGCGCACACCATCGACTGTGCGGATGATCGGCGCGACATCCGTGATCTTGATGTCGTCCCGCGCCTCGATGTTCGGGGTGCCTTCGCCGAAGCGGATCTTGATCTTCAGGTCGGCGAAGTCCTCCATGATCGAGGCCACATCCACCTTCAGTCGATAATCATTGCACATCGGTCCTCCGTCTCGATCGCCATTGCCTTGCGACCTCGTTCTTGTTATGTTCGCGGATTATGAGCGCAGATGTATTCGATACAGACGCGCCGCTCGACGAACTGCGAGTCATCATAAGGCGCGACGGCGGCGATGTTGAGATGGTGAAGCTCCCATGGGGCTTGCAGCCTCGCGAGCGTGGCGGCCATCCCATCACCGTCGTGCGCTCCGAGGACCGGACTTTTCCATCCTTTCGCTGCCTCGTGCCGGCCTCCGAATTCCGCCATCGCAGCCGCGGCAAGCACTAAAGCTTCGCGCTCGCCAACGGCGACTGGTTCTATTTCGCGGGCATCTGGAGGCCTGGGACGCTGGCGTGGCCGGAGGCCTACGCGATCCTGACGACGGCGGCCAACGATGACGTCCAACCCTATCACGATCGTCAGATGGCCGTGCTGCGCCGGGACCAGCGCATGGAGTGGCTCGACCTGACCCGCCCGGAAGACGAGCTGCTGCGTCCATTGCCGGCGGGGAGCTTCCGCGTGTCGCGGCTGCGTGAGACGCAGGCGGCGCTCGCCTTCTGAAATCCTGAACGCCGCTTCTGCGGATTTGCGATTTTAAGGGGAAAGCCTTCCCCTGCGGCCGAGTCTTGCGTCTCGGCCGACCCCTTCTGCGGGGAGACCCCGTAACGCCCTTTATAGAGTGAGAGTGCGGACAGGATTTCCGTGACGGGTGGAGTGCCGAGAGAGGCTTTCGGCGCCCGTCATGGAGGTTTTTCCCCATGAACATGCAGGTTCTGGACGCCCGCCGCGAAATGAGCGGCGGCTACAAGGTGGACGTCAGGCGCGGCGAGCGCGTCGGCCGAGTTTCGTCGGAATGGTTCTCGCGGCCGGATGACGAGCGTTACCTTTCGCTGTCGGAGTTGTTCGCCTCCGTGCGCGCCCGAATGGAGTGCAGTCGCACGCGAACGGTCGAGAGCGCAGCGATCCGAGTGGATGCCAGTCGCGACGACTCCGAAAGACTCGCGCTTATCCTTCCCGGTTCAGACACGCCCGTCGCGCCGACGCATTGGAGCTTCGGCCAGCTCGCGTGCCTCGTTGGCGCACCGGCGACCTATCTTCGTCAGCTCCCAGCGCCGCTTGCCGGCGTCAATCTGCAATATGGGCTGAGCTCGCACCGCGCCGAGCAGATCAAGACGCTGGAGGTCGAGGATGGACGCGTCGAACTGCGCGCGGTGACCGGTCCCGACTACGGCCGGATTTACGACCATGAACTCGTATCCGCCGTCCAGCGCATTGCCGGCAATGGCACGGGCGACACGCGCTGGAAGGTGCCGGGCGTGCTCGACTGGTCCACGGGAATTTACAACCCCAATGTCGACGTCACACAGGAGACGACGACGCTCTATGCCTCGGATCGAGATGTCTTCCTGTTTCTCGTCGACGACCTTAACCCGATCGAAGCCGGCCGATTGCCGGATGGCTCGCCTGATCTGTTCTTCCGAGGCTTCTATTGCTGGAACTCCGAAGTCGGCGCGAAGACGCTCGGCATTGCAAGCTTCTATCTCCGGGCTGTTTGTCAGAACCGAAATCTCTGGGGCGTCGAGGATTTCGAGGAGATCACGATCCGCCACTCCAAATATGCGGCGTCGCGTTTCGCCCATGAAGCGGCGCCGGCGCTGACCCGCTTCGCCAATTCGTCCCCCATGGCCTTCATCAACGGCGTAAGGGCAGCTCGGGAACGGATTGTCGCGCGCAATGACGACGATCGAACGGACTTCCTGCGCAGGCGCGGCTTTTCAAAAACCGAGACCGCCAAAATCATTGATACCGTGCTGACCGAGGAAGGCCGCAAGCCGGAAAGCGTCTTCGACTTCGTGCAAGGAATCACCGCGGTCGCACGCACGAAGACGCATCAGGACGCTCGGCTCGATCTCGAGGCGCGCGCGAAGAAACTCTTCGACCGCGCGGCGTAGGTTCGGCCCACCTTTCCAGTGACAGGCGCGTCGCCAGAATGTCGTCGCTGCCGTCGCCTTCCTTTCGCAGATGCCGCCGCGTCGCCCAAAGTCAGAGGGCGGCGCTGTGCTTCGTGACGGGTTAGGGCCGAGAGAGAGGCTCGCAGCCGCCTGTCGCGGAGACAATCCCCATGGCGAAGTCGGTTCAGAAAATTCAGCTCAGCGCCTCGCGCGACATTCCCATCAACAAGCTCGTCCTGTCTCAGGCGAACGTGCGCCGGATAAAGGCCGGCGTCTCGATCGAGGAACTCGCGGAAGATATCGCCCGCCGCACGCTCTTGCAGAGCATCACCGTGCGACCGGTGCTCGACGAGCAGGGCGCGGAGACCGGCATGTTCGAAATCCCGGCAGGCGGGCGCCGCTATCGCGCGCTGGAGCTGCTGGTGAAGCAGAAGCGCCTTGCGCGCAATGCGCCAATCCCCTGCGTCGTTCGACTGGAGGGAACCGCCGAAGAAGACAGCCTCGCTGAAAATATCCAGCGCGCGCCCTTGCATCCACTCGACCAGTTCCGCGCCTTTCTGACCCTTCGCGAAAAAGGCCAGAGTGAAGAAGAGATCGCCGCCGCCTTCTTCGTCAGCGTCGCCGTCGTCAAGCAGCGGCTGCGCCTCGCTTCCGTATCGCCGGCGCTTCTCTACATCTACGCCGAGGACGGCATGACGCTCGACCAGCTGATGGGTTTCACGGTCAATCCCGACCATGAGCGCCAAGAGCAGGTCTGGGAGGCGATCCAGCGTTCCTACAATAGAGAAGCCTATCAGATCAAACGCCTGCTCACCGAAGGCGCGGTTCGGGCTTCCGACAAGCGGGCACAATATGTCGGCGAAGACTATCTCGCCGCTGGCGGCTCCATCATGCGCGATCTCTTCCAGAGCGACGACGGCGGCTGGCTGCAGGACGTCGCGCTGCTCGAACGGCTGGTCGCAGAAAAACTGGCCCGCGACGCCGAACCTATTCGGGCGGAAGGGTGGAAATGGGTCGAGACGGCGATCGATTTCCCCTATGGCCACACCTATGGACTCCGCCATCTGCAGGGCGAACGTCAGCCGTTGAGCGAAGAGGAGGCGCCGACCCGCGAGTCGCTTCGTCTCGAAGCCGATCAGCTCGAAGCCGCTTATTCGGAAGTCGATGAAATCCCCGAAGAAGTTGACGCGCGCCTCGCCGAGATCGAGGCGGCGCTCGAAGCAATGGAGGACCGTTCAGTCATTTACGCGCCGGAGGAAATCGCCCGCGCCGGCGCCTTCGTCAGCATCGACGGATCGGGACGGCTGCGCGTCGAGCGCGGCTATATCCGCCCGGAGGACGAAGCGCCGATCGAGGAGCTTGAAGCGTCAAGCGACGAAGGTGACGTGGAGGAAGCTGCTGGCGCGGGTTCGAGCGCTGCCGCCATGTCCGGTGACGCGGACGGCGATGACGTCGTTCGATCCACTTCGATCGAAGATGAAGAAGACGAAGGTCTTCGGCCGCTGCCCGACAAATTGCTGACCGAACTCACCACCTATCGCACGCTCGCGCTGCGCGAGGCGCTTGGCGATGATCCGGACATCGCCTTCCTTGCCGCGCTTCACGCCACTTGTCTGAAGATGTTCTATCGCTACGACTCGGATAGCTGTCTGGAGATCGAGGCGAAGAATGTCTGCTTTGGCGCGCAGGCGCCAGGGCTTTCGGACACGCCGCTCGCGGCGAAGGTCGACGCACGCCATCTCGACTGGTCGCAGCAGCTCCCAGCGGAGCCGCAAGACCTCTGGGATGCGCTCACGACCTTCGACATGGAAACCCGTCAGCGGCTCTTTGCGCATTGCGTGTCGCCGACAGTCAACGCCGTGCTTGAGCCATGGAGCCGTCGGCCGCGCGCCATCGCCCACGCCGATCGTCTCGCGGCGTCGCTGTCGCTCAATATCGCCGCGACAGGCTGGACGCCCACGGTCGACAATTTCTTCGGCCGTGTCACCAAGGCGCGGATCGTTCAAGCCGTCCGGGAAGCAAAAGGCGCCGACGCCGCCCGCCGCATCGAAGGGTTGAAGAAGGGCGACATGGCGCAGGAGGCGGAACAGCTGCTGGCGAATATGCGCTGGCTTCCCGAGCCACTGCGCTCGCCCGGGCATGCGCTGAACGCTTCGGTCGAGGCGCCTTCCGATCCCGGCTCATCGGAAGACACTGACGGCATCGAAGAAACGGCGGCGTTCGGCGAGGAAACGGCTATCGACGAAATCGCGAGCGAAGCCGAAGATGATGAGGCGTCGGCGAACGCTTCTCGCGACATCGCCGCAGCGTAGCCCTCCCCCAGGACTTAAGCGCCGAGGGACCCGTCGCAAGGCGGGTCCCTTTTGGTTTGGAGGGCCGAAACATGTCCGGACCCGCACGCGAACTCGCGCGCCGGCTTTCCGAGAACGCGGAAGCCGTATGCCGACGCTATCTCTCCAACGGGCGCCGCTGCGGCAATTACTGGCTCGTTGGCGACATCAACAATACGCCCGGCCGCTCGCTCTTTGTGCGCCTGAAGGGCGACGCCGATGGGCGAAGCGCCGCCGGAAAATGGGTCGACGCGTCGAACGGAGAGCATGGCGATCTGCTCGACGTCATTCGTGTCAGATGCGGCTTGAGCAATTTCGGCGACGTTCTCGATGAGGCGCGACGCTTTTTGAACAGCCCTCGATTGGACTCAAAGTGCCCGACCGACAATCCCACGCAAATCTCTCCGACGGGTTCGCCTGAGTCAGCGCGACGGCTGTTTCATATATCCCGCCCGATCGCGGGCACGCTGGCGGAAGGCTATCTCTGTCATCGCGGCATCTCTGCCCTACACGACGCGAGTTCGCTACGTTTTCACCCACGCTGCTACTATCGCCCCGATAAACGCTCGCAGACGCAGACCTTTCCTGCGCTGATCGCCGCCATCACCGACGCCTCGGGCGCGATAACCGGAGTTCAGCGCACATGGCTCGCAACGTCTGGCGAGGACAAAGCGCCAATCGACACTCCGCGACGCGCTATGGGGCAGCTTCGCCGCAATGGCGTCCGGTTCGGATGCGTCAACGACATCATGGCGGCGGGCGAAGGCGTCGAGACCATGCTGTCGCTACGATGCGCACTTCCCCGCCTGCCGATGATCGCGGCGCTCTCCGCGAACAATCTCGCGGGCCTGTTGCTACCCACCACTTTGCGCCGACTCTATATCGCGCGCGACGATGACGCCACCGGGGATGACGCGAGCGATCAACTCGCACAACGCGCCTCGGCAGCCGGCGTCGAGACGATCGTCCTATCGCCGACGCTTGCCGACTTCAATGACGATCTGCGCTTTCTTGGCCTAACTGAATTTCTTGCCACGCTACGAATCCAGCTCGCCCCGGAGGACGTCGGTCGCTTCATGCCGCAAATGTTGGCGAACAGCGCTGTCGGTTGACCGCCTTGCCGGGATTGGCCGCGAATCCGGCGGATAATTGCGCTGGCTCCCCATTTCCGGAAAGCGCCGCCCCTGCGGCCTTCAAGAGGGGCTAAGTCCTGCGGCAAGCGATCCGGCGCCGCAACGGCGGGCGGCGACTATTTTCCGCCGCGCCCTGACGGGCGCTTTGCAGCGCGAAACAAAATAGCCGCCGCCCGCCGTCCTTCGCTGCGCTACGGCGGCGAGGCGGTGCGCGCCAGCTCTTGCTTGCCGCTTTGGGCGCCCATGAAGGCCGCGAAGGGCGCGGTCGATCCGGTAAAGGGCAGCGCCATGTATTCGGCCTCAACACTCTCGACCTCCCCAACCGAGCGCGTTCTCACCGAATTGCAGCTCTATGGCTTTCGCCCCTTCGAGGGCGAACCCGATCCGCGCCCTTTGCCGGAAGCGCAGATCATCACCGGCGCAGTCGCCGATATTTTTTATGCGCTCGTCTCGACTCTATCCGAAACGAGGCTCGAGCCGGATCTCGAAAACCTGCTTTGGTCGACGGTCAATCTGTTCCACCGCGCCGTGCAGCGAACCGAACGCGCCCTCGACGACAACGAGGCTGCCCAAAGGCGCAGCCAGAGCGAACAGGACGGCTCGGAAATCCGCTCTGTCGAATTGGAGCGTCTGATCGCGGAAGGCGGCACATTGATCGAGCGCCGCGACAGCATGGAGCTTTTCCGCGACGAAGCCGCCGAACAGTTCGAGCGCCACACCGGCTCGGCCTGGCGACCGCGCGCAGGATCCAAGGTCAATCACCGCGCACTGACATCGGCGATGATCGACAGCCGCGATTTTCTCATCGCGAAACGTCGCGCCGAAGCCGACGCGCTGCTGCCGCCCGGCCCCAAGATCGCATTTACCGG
>JBFXJV010000190.1:0-6874 GCA_050174515.1 Methylocystis sp. | reverse complement strand
CCTGACCCTGACAACCAGTGTGCATGATTTGTTCTATTTGCCAAGTTCATTTTTTGTCGCGATAATATACTTTACTGAAGACAGAGGAGTTTTCTTATTATGAATTAAGAGGGTAACGAGCAGTACGCCGGTTTTCATTTGACATGCCAGAACTTCGGCGCCATTTCTGTCATGGAACATCGGAGAACGTCAGAAGTGGACCCGCGCCAGGTTCTTGAGGCGAAGAAGGCTAAAATTCTCGACGACGCCAGAAAGGCGGCGGCGGAGATTGATCGCGATCTTTCACTTATCGAGCAGGCTAAGCAAATCGCTGATAAGTATGGTTTTGATTTTGTCGAGAAGGGCAAACCGATCAATGGAATGGCGAAAATATCGTCTGCATTGGCACCCGTTAAAAGCCGGAGGGACCCAAACTCTCCCTCGCAACTGTCCCAGCGCTATTGCGAGGAGCTGATTCGCGAACGCGGGCATCCCGTCTCAATCCATGATTTGAAGGAATTCTTGACGCGCAAAGGTGTTGAGATCGGCGGGATAAAGCCGATCGGAACTTTGAGCGCCTACCTATCATCTAATAAGGCCATCGCTTCGATGCGGAAGGGTTGGTGGGGGCTGAAGGAATGGGAAGGCACTGACTTGGCGCATGGAGGCCACGCAATTCGCTTTGATGAAGCGGTCAAAGAATTCCCCACAGACGATGATCTGTGGGGTTGAGAATCGGGTGTAGTGTAAGGAAGCACGTTGCGGGTTTCTAACTTCGGCTGGCCCCCGGAGGCACCCGCAAAGGATTGGGGTTCGAATTCCCCTTCACCCGTCCAATCTATCAAATGTTACCCTGCGATGTCATCAAAAAAGTGACATCGCAGGGCGAAAACTTATGTGGAATCAGGTTAATGGGCGAAAAGCCATCTGGAAATGAGTCACTTACTGAACTGCCGGCAGCCGAAATAGCCGCTCGCATGGATCGAGCTATTCGCCGATCTTTACAGATGCCTCCCAAACCGCACAAAGACAGCAGGAAGCCTCGCCAGACAAAGGCCAAAAAGGCCGCCTCAAAACCCGAAACTGCTTCCGAGTGAGCCATTTACGCGGCTTCCCGGCTGTTAATTCGGCGATAGGTCAGCCGCTTGCCATTGGCGCCGGCGATGGCCCGCGAAGTCCGCGCGCTGTCATCCACGCCGAGCGCGATCCGGTTTGAATACCGGAAATCAAATTCATGCAGATACCGCTGCAAATGCTTTTCGGAACAATGCTGATAGGTCCCGACCATCCCTCTCTTGAATATCGAAAAGAAGCCCTCGACGTGATTGGTTGAAGCCTTCCCCCGCGCATATTCACCTTGGCTATGATTGACGGCTTCATGGACCGCAAACTCCCGGCCAATCTCCTTGTAATGTTGCGCCTCGTCCGTATTGAGCGTGCTGTCCAGGACAACGTGCGGAAAGATCACTTTCTTTAGGCTCTTAGTCGTCAGTTCCTCGACTTTGACGCTCTTGGCCCGGCCGCCCCGCTCTACAAGGCTGACAATCTTCCGCTTGCTGGCCGTTCCCCGCTTTTTCTGCCAGCCCTTGCCGTTGATAAATGTGGCGTCTGACGGCCCTTGGAATGTTTCATCTACCTCGACGACCTTATCTTTGCCGCCGAACGGCTCTGGATCATGGTCAGCCATGGCTTCTCTAATCCGATGAGCGACAAACCATCCTGTCTTGTAAGTCACGTTCAGAGTCCGGCTAAGTTGATGGGCCGAAATTCCTTTCTTTGAGGAAGCCATGAGCCGGAAGGCAAGCAGCCATTTATGCAGCGGGAGGTGCGACCGCTCATAAATCGTGCCCATCCGAACCGTGAATTTATCCTTGCATGCCGTGCAGTAATACCAACCAGGCCCCATGCTCGCACCTTGCAGCGGCCGAATGCCCTCTTTGACAACGCCACAATGCGGGCATGTCACGCCATCCGGCCACCGGATGGACTCGATATGCGCCCGAGCGGCGTCTTCGTCATGATAGACAGGGTTGCTCAATTCGACGGGCGTCATCGTCATTCTCCTTATGGCAGAGAATGACAGCTTGGCTTCTATCAGTCAAGTATATAAACGCGTTTTTTGTTCATGTGGGGATATAGCTATCGTTTACGTCAGCCGCACTTTAGGCACCCGCTCGACCGAGTGAGGATGGTGTGATGGCGATTTTATTCCTGATGAATTTGGCTCGTCCGCTGATCACGCCGCGGCGGTGTTCCACACACGGGATCGATCGGATTCGCCGGCGTCGCAAACCGAACCGTGATTTTGTAAGCGGTTTCGCAGATTATCGAGCTTCGCTTGAGAGCGTCCATCGCCCGATGGTCCATCATCAGTTTTCTATCGCCGCAAGTTGGAGACCTCCAGAAACCACTGGGCGAATCGGCTCTGAGTTGATTCACTTGCGCCATGTCGCAAGGGATGTCGGACATGACGCGAGATGCTCCTGGTTTCTTTGATTTCGATGAGCGGCTTGCCGAACTCTCGGCCAAGGGCGACGATTTGGAGCGGCTGAACGCGCTCGTTGATTTTGAACTGTTCCGAGGCGCTTTGGAGGTAGCGGTTCCGCGCGGCGGCCGGACGAAGGGCGGGCGGCCGCCGTTCGATCATGTGCTGATGTTCAAGATACTGATCCTGCAAGCGATGCATTCGCTTTCCGATGAGCGCTGCGAATACCTCATCAAGGATCGGCTGTCGTTCATGCGCTTTCTCGGGCTGGGTCTCGCCGACGCGGTTCCCGACGCCAATACGATCTGGTCGTTTCGCGAGGCGCTGAAAAAGGATGACGCCGTCGACGCTTTGTTTGCCCGCTTCGACGGGGCGCTGCGCGCGTCCGGCTTTCTGGCGATGAGCGGGCAGATCGTCGACGCGACGATTGTCGCGGCTCCCAAGCAGCGCAACACGCTTGAGGAAAAGAAAGCGATCAGGGAAGGTCGAATTCCAGAACGCTGGAAGGACAAGCCGGCCAAGATCGCGCAGAAGGATCGCGACGCCCGTTGGACGGTGAAATACAGCAAGGCCAAACCGCGCGAGGACGGCTCGCTTCCGCCGGTCGATCTCGCCATTCCGGCGTTCGGCTACAAAAATCATATCTCGATCGATCGCGGCTTCGGCCTCATTCGCAAATGGACGGCGAGCGACGCCGCAGCCCACGATGGGGCGCGGCTGGAGGAGGTTCTGGATCGAACCAACACGGCGAGCGATGCCTGGGCGGACACGGCCTATCGCTCGGCGAAGAATGAGACGATGCTGTCCCGGCGCGGTTTCGTCTCGCGCATCCATCGAAAGAAGCCTAAGGGCCGACCGATGCCCGATCGTATTAGGATCGCCAACGCGCAGAAGTCGAAAGTGCGCAGCGTCGTTGAACATGTCTTCGCCCAGGAGAAGGGGCCGATGGGCCTCGTCGTGCGGACAATCGGCATTGCGCGGGCGAAAGTGAAGATCGGCCTGGCCAATCTCGTCTACAATATGCGCCGCTTCATCTGGCTGACGACAAAATACCCCGCCGCGTGAGACTGATGGCCAAAGGGCCAGCCGCTGGCGTAGCGAAATCAGACAAAAATAGCGTCAACACGCCGCTCTCAAGCGATCCGACACTTTCCGCCGACCTTGATCAGCACAAAATCGCGGTTTCTGGAGGCCTCCAGTTTTACCTCATGGCGATATCCCTTTCCACTGAGTTCCCCCTGCGTATGTGTCATAGGGCAACAGTTGGGCAATCAGGTTGATACCTCCACAGATTCTCGCCATGTAGGTTCAGTCATGGCAATATTCAGGGAGGGGGAAGTCAATCTCGGACTCTCTCGTCATGTCGAATTGGATGATGCGAACTATCGATTATTGCGGCCCGGACCCGCGTCAGTCATCGGCAAAGACGTCAATCCTCACAAAGATGATTTCCCGCCAAGATGTTCAAGACTGGAGATAAAGAATGAAACAACTTATTGAATTTCCTCTCGAGAAAGGTGGCGCCATCCTAGCGGAGGTGGACGTACCAGCCGGAAAATCACTTGTGCCTGCGGCGACGGGCGCTTCTGGAATCGCTGGAAAAGCAGTTGGGACGTTCGAATCCGCAATTGACGCGGTCAGGCCGGCGGCAATTAGTCTTGTAACAAAATTGAGCGACCTAACACCTGGCGTCATAGAACTGGAGTTCGGAATTACGCTGAGCGCCGATGCTGGTGCCTTTTTTGCCGCCACAGGTGCTGAGGCTCAGTTCAAGATCAAGCTGAAGTGGAATAACAAAGAGGCAGCACTAAGCTAAACCGTGCCTTACCACCTTTAATTGCAGGGCTCTCGGTGGACCAATCGTTGCGATGTCTGAGGATTTGAAAACAGGCATAGTACGCATCCTCAGGCCAGACGGATCGACCGCGGGGACAGGGTTTTTAGTTAATGATAGTGGGTTGATTGTCACCTGCTCTCACGTTGTTCAAGATTATCAATTACAAGGCAAACAAGTTCGGCCAGACAAGGTAACAGTCGTATTTCGCGCTAGCGGGGAATCGCGGGAGACGCGCATCATCCCCGAAGTTTGGAGCGGGGTTAACGCAGATGATGTTGCATTCCTTCAGTGCGATATTGATCTGCCCCAAGGCGCTAAGCCTTTGCCGCTTGGTAGTTCGACGGGATCAAAAGGGCATCGCTTCGAAACCTTCGGATTTCCTGATGCAAACTCGGTAGGGGGCGCAGGGGGTACGGGCGAACTTGGCGGTCCGACGGACATCCCTCGCTACTCCACCGATACCCTGCGCTCGGTCCTGCAAATTAGCAGCACAGAGGTGACGCGAGGTTTCAGTGGTGCACCTGTATGGGACGCTCATACAGCCTGCGTGATCGGAATGATAACGGTTATCGCGCCACCTGATCCCTACGGAAGGCTATCGCAGACGGCGTTCATAACTCCTATCGAAATTTTAAAAGCTATATGCCCTAACCTCCCTCTTTTGCGCCTAACCTCTTTCGACTGGCTGAACCAATGGCCTTCGGGATTCACCGGACTTGACGATCGCAAATTGTCAGGATTTCGAGTCTTTTTACACAGCGAGCAGCTGCCTTACTTCGCGCGAGACTCGTGGCAACCTCCTCCTGGAATGTTTCAGCGATGGACAGAGACAAGCCTGGTCGAAGAGCTCACTCAAGCTGAGGTGTATAACCCCGTCATTGTGCTTACTGGTCCTGGCGGCGCAGGTAAGACGCGCCTCGCCTTAGAAATCGCACGGCGCATGCGTGGGTTAGGATGGCTGACAGTCCACTGCGATGGACTGCGTGCAACGACAGCCGGCTTGCGACAACTTCTGGCGCAATCTACTTTTTCCGTAAAAGTGCTTCTTTTCGTGGACTACCTGGAAATTTGGCGCGACAGCTTTGACGCGTTTGTTAGCGAGGTTCTCGACCTCGACGAATTATCCGGTCACCACGTCCGCATGATTGCAACGTGCCGAGCCAGCTATCGAGAGCGACTTCCCTTATCGATTAAATCAATTGTGGTTGGCGACGGAAGCTCAATCGAAGCCGCCTATTCAAACGCTGTCATAGTTCACATTCTAGGAACTTTGGGCGCGGCAGACACAGAGAGTCTAGCTCAAAAATGCCGACATAACTTCGCGCTTGCGGCATTTCTCTTATTTTTGAAACAACAGAAATCCGGGGATTTCGCAGCTGAAATATCTGCGCTGCGAGAGGAACCAACCTTCGAATCATGGATCGTCAAGCGTCTTCAAAACGCAGGCTTGAAAAACTTGCTTGTTATAGCGGCAATACTTAGCGCTTGCGAATTTCCTGCTACATCTTTCAACGCACTTGCAAATGCTTATGACGCCGATGCGAACGACCTATATCGGGTATTAGTAACTGACAAATGGATCGAACATCGCGAACCCATCGAGAACAACGCAGATGGGCCTGTCTGGGCCGTTTTCCATGACATATTTACCGACGTCGTGTTGTCCCGCGCATTAGCAACTGCAGGAGACCGGGACGATTCCATTGACCGTTTGTTGGAGCGAGCTGTTTCGAACGGTGTATTCCGGCAGACCTTTTCCGCCTTTGGAAGACTGCTGCATTCCGAAACGCTCGCCTCCGTTGATTGGCGTGCACGTCTTCTCGAACTCGAACGGCGCAGCCCCGGGACTCTGGCCCATCATGCGCGCTTGCTCATAACGAACGTTTTGTTGGCGCCGGAAACGCGAGTAGGCCTGATTGCGGCAAACAGTGCTTTACGAGAGGCAGTCGAATCAGATCCTGGCTGCGACATAGGTGTTGCGCTGACTGCTGCTGCCTGGTCCGACGCTCATGCTACCGACATTCAGCGGGATCAGCTGGACCAAGTTCTTATGCCGCTTCTCGATGCTGCCGTGGTGCGCTCGAGCTACTCAAACATGGTCCTTCGCCTCGCCTTTGCAGCTTGGCCTGACCAGTATAAAGAGGCCACACGGCTTTGGATTGATACTCATCGTAGACTTTTTCAAACCCATTTCCTGCTAAAGGCTTGGCTCGACCAGGCGATCGACGAGCTGAAATCTGGAAAGCCTGACGGTGCAGCAAATGTCGAGGCTGTCCGGGAAGCGGTGAACGAGTGGCTTTGCTCACTAGGTGTTACGTCTCGCGCGAGTTTTGTACTGGCTCCTTGGCTCGACGCGGCGGCCGCAATTGGCGGCGAGCGCGCCAGTAAACTGGTCGCGGTAATCGAAGCCTACGTGGCCCCATGGCTGGCATACGGCCACCATGCCGTCAGCGACGAGGCAAGCTTTGTCTACCGGAGCTGGCTCGACGCGGCGGCCGCGAGTGGCGGCGAGCGCGCCAGTAAACTGGCCGCGGTAATCGAAGCCTACGTGGCCGCATGGCTGGCATACGGCC